>JBAVWD010000124.1:0-5785 GCA_049697655.1 Anaerolineae bacterium
GCCGAAGCAGTTCCTGCGGTGTGACGGGCTTGTCCACGTAGTCATCCGCCTCCAACATCATGCCATCGGTCAGGGAGAACGCGGTCTCGCCCATCTGCTGTGAGAGACTGGTGAGCATGATCACCGGTATCTTAGACAGGTCCGGGTCACTCTTGAGAGCTTCGCAGACTTTGAAGCCGTGCTGCTCAGGCATGATGACATCCAAGATGATCAGGTCTGGGGCGACCTCTCTGACTCTGCGGAGTGCCTCGTCGCCATCGTAGGCGATGGTAACCTCGTAGGGAGCGCTTTCGAGCACTATCCTCGTCGCTTCCACGAAGTCACGATCATCGTCTACTAATAGGATCTTTGCCGAGCTCGTCATTTGCCTCCTCCTGGTCCGTATGTCGAGAGTCCGTTTCTCGTTGGCCGCTCTCGAGCAGATTCCTCACCCGATCGAGAAGTTCCTGGGGTGAGACAGGCTTCTCCACATAGTCCTGAACATCCATGGCCAGGCCAGTTTCCAACTCATAGCGCCTTCGACTGGCGTCTTCGCGAACCGACGTTAGAATGAGAATGGGAATACCAGCGTACTTTGGATTCTCCCTCAGTTCGCGAACCACAGCGAAACCATCCATCTTCGGCATTAGCAGATCGAGGACTATCAGGTCTGGGACCTGTGCTCTCACCTTGTCCACGCACTCGAGCCCGTCCCGTGCTGTCACTATGGAATACGGCTGAGTGCTCAGGATTGTGGTGATGGCGTCCAGGATGTCTGGGTCGTCGTCAACTACCATAACCATTGGTTGTCTGTTCATGACTTGGATCTCCCAGCTACCTTCAGACTCTCGGCCTGGGGAGGAGCCCGGCCTTCTCGACAATCTCCGGGACGATCTCTTCCCAGGCCACGGCCATGATGTGCACGCCACGAACGCCGGGGATGTCCCGCAGCTGCTCTATGAGCTCGCAGGCGATGCTGACCCCCTCTTCTTTGGCGTCCGATGCATGCTCCATCCTCTTCACGAGTTCGTCAGGAATCATCAGGCCAGCCACATACTTCTTCATGTAGCGGGCCATCCCGGCGGACTTCATGGGGATGATTCCTGCCAGTATGTACGCTTTTTCGTGCAGCCCTTGATCGCACACCATGTCCATCCAGGCGGTGAATCGCGGCAGGTCGAACACGGCTTGGGTTTGAATGAAATCTGCCCCGGCCCTGATCTTCTTGGCCAGTCTGAGGACGCGGAATTCGAAGGGATCGGCGAAGGGATTGGCTGCGCAACCAATGAACAGAGGCAGATCGCCCGATACCTTATCACCGCTCATGAACAGCCCTTCGTCCCTCATCGTCTTGACCATCTGTGTGAGCTGTATGGAGTCGATATCATGAACATTCTTGGCCGTGGGATGGTTGCCGAACTTCTGGTGATCGCCGGACAAGCACAGGAGGTTGCGGATGCCCAGGGCCACAGCGCCCAGGATATCGCTCTGCATGGCCAGCCTGTTCCTATCCCTGGTTACCATCTGCATGACTGCGTCTATGCCCATCTGGCGGAGCAATACACAGGCTGCCAAGCTAGACATACGCACGATTGCCGTCTGGTTGTCGGTCACGTTCATGGCGTCGCAGCAGCTCTTGAGTTGCTCGGCTGTCTTCCGGACGAAGTCTGCACTAGTTCCCTTGGGGGGCCCGATTTCCGAAGTCACGGCGAAGTGGCCTTCGGTCAGAACCCGCTCCAGGTTGCTCCCGCTCTTCATCTTGCCTTACCTATCCCTGTGGCCCATCTGCGTCACTCACCGAAAACCTTCATCCCTGCTGGCTGTCCCTTGGGCAGGGTAAACACGAATCTGGCGCCAGGCTGCCCGTCTTCATAGGGTGACTCGGCCCGTATCGTGCCGTGATGAGCTTCCACAATTCTCTTCGATATGGAGAGACCAAGTCCGGTCCCCTGTGCAGCCGCCCCACCCTTGCCTCGGAAGAACTGCTCGAACAAACGGGGCAAATCGTCGGGGTCGACGCCAATGCCAGTGTCGGTGACGGATACCTCGATCTCATTCTCCATCTCGCGAGCGCGCAGGGTGATGGATCCCAGTTCCGGCGTGAACTTCACGCCATTACTCAAGAGGTTGGTCACGACTTGCTTTAGGTGGTTAGCGGATCCGTATATGTTGGGCAAATCCTGTGGAATCTCTGCGTTGAGCTCTTGGGCTTTCTCTGCGGCCAGGATGCTGACCTCTTCCACACAGGAGTCGAGCACGTCCCGGATGCAGATCATTTCCATCTCCTCGACCACTTTGCCCTTCTCAATCTGAGCGAGGTCGAGGAAGCGATTGATGAGGTCAAAGAGTTCCTTGATCCTCTGGCTGCACCTTTGGAGGATACGTCCGTGCTCCTCATTGAGTTCCCCGACAAAACCGCCGAGCAAAACCTGGAGGTAGCTCTGCACCGCCGCCAGCGGCGTCTTCAAGTCGTGGGACGCCATGGCCAGGAAGTAGGTCTTCAGTCTATCTAGCTTGACCAGCTCCTCGTTAGCCTTCTGCAGTTCGTCAGCCTCGAGGAGAAGCCGGTCGCGCAGGGCGACTGTTTCTCGCTGCCTCTTGCGAAGCTCACCAGCGATAGCCGTGGTGAGATAGGTGCTGATGTAGAGCGTCGTTCCAAACCCGAACAGCACTGCCATCACGTACGGTGCCTGAAGGTAGAGATCGGGGGGCACGAGGCCATCGAGATGAACGTGTGGTATGATCTGGAAGTATTCCAGAGCCGCCAGGCTGGTGAAGAGAACTACAGCCAGCGTAGCCAGCAGATAGGCCGATCTGTAGGGCAAGATGATGCTGGCTAGGATGACGTGGAATACGTAGTACAGGACCAGGGGGTTCTCCACGCCTCCGGCGAAGTGTATGATGGCGGTCGTTGCCACCAGGTCAGCTGCAGACTGCACCCAAACGTACCTTCGAACCTTGGGTATGAGATCGTCGGGTTGCTCGGCTTCGAGCCGCTCGGTATACCGCAGAAAAGCAAGGTTGTATAGCGCTATCACAGCGGCTACCAGGAGGATGGGGACAGTCGAGAACCGTATTCCGAAGACTACGTTAGCGGCGAGTGTGATCATCACCACGCCGATGATGGCGATCCACCTGAAGTTGATTCCGTACTGGATTCTTCGAATCGCCGTCGATTCCTCTGGTGTCTGCTCTTCGGTCACCTGACTCTGCCCCAGGAACTCGGTCAGGCTGAGTCTGGTATACCTCAGTCTCTCAGCCAGGACATTGGACAAGCCTGCATTGATCTCATATCCCATGGCAGGATCGGAGTCCATCAGGCGCCGCAGATCTTGCGCTCCAAGAGCGATCGACCGGCACCTGTCCACGGCACGTGCAGACATGGTCCAGGCGGCAGAGTCCGTCAATGTGGATAGGCCGAATGGTTGGCCGGCGCTCAACGTCTCGACCCTCATTTGCCTAACGCGCCGCTCCGGCCACATGCGCACTCCCATCTCCAGCGCTACGCGACCTTCTCGCAGGACATACAGCCGCTCCGCAGGCTCACCTTCCGCCATGATCAGGCTGCCTGCCGGGTGTGTCTCTTCTGTGCAGATCTCTGCAATCCGCTCCAGTTGGCTGTCGGCCAGCCCTTCGAACATGGACACCTTACGCAGCAGCTGGATGGGTATCATCTTGAATCGACCTACCACAGCCAGGGGATCCGCCCCTATCTCCAGTTCCTAGGCCCTAGTGCCAGACTAGGAAATGCGGAAGCGTGTCAGTTCGTTCCCCTTGGGCGTGATGACGTGAACAGCACAGGCCAGGCACGGATCGAAGCTACGCACGATGCGAACAATCTCGAACGGGTTCGCTTCGTCCCTGATCTTCGTGCCGATTAATGCTTGTTCGATGGGGCCGGGCTGCCCCTGATCGTCCCTCGGCGATGCGTTCCAGGTGGTTGGCACCACGCACTGGTAGTTGGCGATCTTGCCCTCTTGGATTCGAATCCAGTGACCCAACGCACCTCGAGGGCCACACACCAATCCCATCCCGGCTGCCTCGTCGGGGATCTCATACTCTGTGTATACCGGTTCGCCGGGCTTGAGCTGCAATACCCAGTCGGCCATGGAATCGGCCACGTATTTGCACTCCAGAGCACGCGCAGCATGACGTCCCAGCACCGAGAAGAGGGCGCTCGGGCCGGCGTCGAAATGCGACAGGACCGGATCCACGAGGTTCTTCACTGCAGAGTCCCCGGCCACATAGTTGACCGCCATGCGGGCCAACGGGCCCACCTCATACACTCTGCCATCATACCTGGGAGCCTTGAGCCAGGAGTAAGCTCCGTCCTTCTCGGGCTGAGGTGACGTTTCTCCGTTGCCTGGGTATCGTCCTGTGGTGGAGTCCTCGTACCGAGAGTGCTTCACGTATTCGGCTATCTTGAAGGCATCTACTTGGCCCAGCTTCAGGTCGGTGGAGACAGTGCCCGAGCCCAGGAGCCTCTTTCGTGTCAGATAGTCGGGATCGTTGCCGTCGAGGTCAAACACACCGTACGCTAGTAGATTGCCGCAACCCGCCCCGATCCCGAAGTAGTCAGAGTAGGCCTCTGCCACGGCGATGACATCCGGGATGTAGACACCGTCGATGAACTCTCTGATCTCGTTGAGCCTCCACAGGAAGGAGGCCATCTTGTCAACGGTAGGATGCTCTGTGACTCCGCCCGCAACGGTGGCGCAGTTGTGTGGCATTTTCCCGCCGAACAGCGTCAGCATTTCGTGGGCCTTGCGCCTGATGTCCAGCGCCTGCACATAGTGGGCGGTTGCCTCCTGATCCGCGTCGTCCGAAAGCCGGTAGTCTCCCTCATACCTTGGTGCGAAAGGCCCCAGCGCACCCCGGCTGATGAACTTCTTGATGGACTTGAGGGCCGGGTTGTTGCCGTCGTAGTGCGCGACCTTGGTGACGTCAACGTAATCGAGGGCCGCCAGGTGGTAGAAGTGCAGCACGTGCGACTGGATGTAGTTGGAGCCAAGCAGCAGGTTGCGCATGATTCTGCCGTTGTGGGTGATTTTGTCGGAGATGCCGAAGGCGCTATCCAGACATAAGACTGATGCGGTGCCGTGAACCTGCGGACAGACGCCGCAGATCCTCTGTGTCAGTTGGGAAGCATCCCGAGGGTCTCTACCCCTGAGAATGAGCTCGAGCCCTCGAAATAGGGTGCCGCTGCTCTCCGCGTTCTTGACCTCGCCGTCTTCCACGATGGCTTCGATCTTGAGGTGCCCTTCGATGCGCGTGACGGGATCTATTACTATCTTGCCCATGTTAAGCTGTACCCCTTCCTCATTCAGCCCCTATGTTGGGCAGAGCGTCGTCGGTGATCTTCTCGTATATGGGTGCGAGCACATCTGGGAAGGTAGGCTCTACACACCCTATGCAGGGTGCTCCGCTGCCCACACACCAATTCACCCCGTTGTTCCATAGCCGGATAGGGCAGTCAGCGTGAGTGACGGGTCCCTTGCACCCCAATTCGTAGAGGCAGTAGGGATCGCTCAGTTTCTCGGCGAACTTGCCCTCGTCGAAGTATGCCCTACGAGGGCAGTTCTCGTGTATGAGCTGCCCATAGAAAGCTCTAGGTCGCAAGTACTCGTCCAGGTCTCCATCCTTTGGTAGGCCCTGGAGCAGGAGGCTGGCCACGGTACCCACGAACCAGTCAGGATGTGGAGGGCAGCCGGGAACATTGATGAGGGGCGTGTTGATACCCTCGGCCGATAGCACTTGTTGCACATTGACGGACTCAGTTGGGTTGGGCGCCCCTGAGGGGATGCCT
>JBAVWD010000125.1:0-4362 GCA_049697655.1 Anaerolineae bacterium
CTTCTATGGCGGGGCCGACTCGGCGTCGGAGGCATACCCGGGCGAGGTTGCCTATTGGCTCTCTCCTAACTGGGGGGACTGGAGCATTCCCCCTGAACTGTCATACGAGAGTCGGGTGGCCGATCAGTTTCGGATTGGGTGCTATACCGACGAAGACTTCCACTGGAGACGCTGTGTGGCGCTCAGTCAGTACGAGGAGTATGTAGTCCGGTTGAATGTCCGGCTTGACCCTGAGCATCCCGAGTGTGTGAGCTTCACTGACCTCGAGCAGATTCTGATTGCCAGCGACGAGCGGATGGCAGAACACCTCGGCGAGGGCGATGCAACGTCAAGCGACTAAGAACCAGCAAGACCGTAAGGGGGGCAGATGACCCATGACAGAGATGCTCGGAGTGGACACATGAGTTATGCCGCATCATTGCGGTACCTAGCGCTGGCTACGTTTGTCTTCGCGCTCACGGCGACCGTCACATCCTGCGCCGTGACTCAAGAGCCCCTGGTTGCCCAGGGTCTGCTGACAGGCGAACCTTGCGAGCCCCCATGCTGGCGGGGACTCGTGCCTGGGTTGAGCACCCAGCGCGAAGTCATTGACGTCCTCGAGAGCAGCAGATGCGCGGACTCCTTGGAGGTGGGCCCAGGCAGGTATGAAGCCATTACGATCATCACGTGGCAGCCCTACCGAATCGGGTGGTCGTCCCAGCAGCGCAACATGTTCGAGTTGCAGGATGGGCAACTTGAGGTCATGAGCATGTATGTTGACTCGGACGTCACGCTGGAAGAAGTAGCGAACAGGTATGGCGCTCCGGACAAGTTCTCGGCCGGTCTGAAGATGTCGGGGCGGATATATACTCTGGTTGAGTTGTTCTATCGCCAACGTGGCATGATCCTACAGTTGCATCTGTATGACGTTGTGCCAGAACTGAAGCCAGAGACGAAGGTGGCAAGGGTCTGGTACTTCGAGCCCGCGCCGCTGGATGAAGCCATGGCGACCATTGAGGGCAAGAAAGGTGAACCTCTTGAGGATTTCCAGTTGGAGTGGCTCGATTACTGGCATGATTGGGAAGGGTACGGCGTCGTCGAAACAGACCACGGCTATCCTTAGGTGATTGCACAGAGGCGCGGAAGCGACGTTCACGAATCAGTTCGCCTACGACGGCCATGAGCTTAGGGCTTCACCGGCCAACAACGACGAAGAGGAGCCACTAGTGGCTCCTCTTCTCTGCTGCACTGAAAGACTGTCTTGGCTCGAAGAGCCTCTCTCACTTCCTGGCTTTCTTGCCCTTCTTCTCGAACTTCACGCCCTTCTCGGCGTCGGCGTCCACCAGCACCGTCTCCCCGGCCTCCAGCTCGCCCTGAAGGAGCTTTCTGGAGAGCGGCGTCTCTACCTCGCGCTGGAGGGTACGCCGCAGCGGGCGCGCGCCGAACTTACGGTCGTAGCCCACGTCCGCCAGCCACTCCCTGGCCCGGTCCGTCAGGTCGATGGTGATGCGGTGCTCGGTCAGGCGGTCCTGGATCTCCTTCATCTGGATGTCCACGATCTGGCGGATATGTTCCACGGTCAGGTCGTGGAAAACGATGATCTCGTCCACACGGTTCAGGAACTCGGGACGGAAAGTCCGCTTCAACTCCTCCCTCACCCTTACGTCCGACACCGCCTGCTCATCCAGACGATCGCCGGCGCGGAAGCCCAACGGCCCGTCCCGCTCGGTGAAGCTGGTGCCCACGTTGGAGGTCATGATCACCACCGTGTTGCGGAAGTCCACCGTCCGCCCCTGGCCGTCGGTCATGCGTCCCTCCTCCAGGATCTGGAGCAGGGCGTTCCACACGTCCTGATGGGCCTTCTCGATCTCGTCGAAAAGCACCACCTGATAGGGACGCCGGCGGACCGCCTCGGTGAGCTGTCCGCCCTCACCGTAGCCTATGTACCCCGGCGGAGCACCGATCAGTCGCGAGACGGTATGGCGTTCCTGGAACTCGCTCATGTCCACCCTGACCATGGCGTCCTCGTCGTCGAAGAGGAACTCGGCCAGGGCCTTGCTCAGCTCGGTCTTCCCCACGCCGGTGGAGCCCAGGAAGATGAAAGAACCGATAGGACGGTGGGGGTCTTTGAGGCCCGACCTGGCCCGCCGTATGGCGTCCGAGACCGCAGACACGGCCTCCTCCTGACCGACGATCCGCTGATGCAGCCTCTCCTCCATCTCCAAGAGCTTGCTGGCCTCGGTCTCCAGCATCCTGGTGACCGGGATCCCCGTCCAGCTAGCCACCACCTGAGCCACGTCCTCTTCCTCCACCACGTCATCCAACCCCTGCTCGCTACGCCAGGCGGCAACCTGCTCGTTGTACTCCTTCTCCAGCGCCAGTCGCTGGCTTCTCAGGCTGGCCGCGTGTTCCCAGTCTCGCTGCTGCCCTGACTCCTCCTCATCACTCTGAAGCTCTCGCAGAGCTATCTTCTTCTGTTTCAACTCGGGAGGCAGCCCATACATGTCGATGCGCAACTTGGCAGCGGCCTCGTCTACCAGGTCCACGGCCTTGTCCGGCAACTGCCTCTCTTTCACATAGCGATGGGATAGCCTGGCCGCTGCCTCCAGGGCCTCGTCGGTGATCTGCACGCCGTGGTGCTTCTCGTAGCGCTCGCGCAGGATGCGCAGCATCTCGATGGTCTCCTCCTCGGTGGGTTCCTTGATGTACACAGGGGCAAACCGTCTCTCCAGTGCCGAGTCCCGCTCGATGTGATTGCGATACTCGTCCAGCGTGGCCGTGCCGATACACTGCAACTCGCCCCTGGCCAGGGCGGGCTTCATCATGTTGGAGGCGTCGATGGCCCCCTGGGCAGCCCCCGCCCCCACCACGTTCTGCAACTCGTCTATGAAAAGAATGATCTCTCCCTTTGAGCGTTGAATCTCGTCCATGCAGGCCTTCAGCCGTTCCTCGAACTCGCCACGGAAGCGCGAGCCAGCCACCATACTGCCCAGGTCCAGTTCAATGATGCGCTTGCCGATGAGGTTCTCCGGCACGTCATCGGATACGATTCTCTGGGCCAGACCCTCCACGATGGCGGTCTTGCCCACGCCAGCATCTCCGATCAGCACGGGGTTGTTCTTGGTGCGACGAACCAGGATGCGCATCAGGCGCAGGATCTCCTCCTCGCGCCCGATCACCGGGTCCAACCGGTCCTCCTCGGCCAGTTGGGTGAGATCGCGCCCATACTTCTCCAGGACACGATATCGGCTCTCCGCACGGGGGTCAGTGACCTTCTGCCCACCGCGTATCTCCTCGATGACCGACTGCGCCTTCTCTTTGGTCACGCCCATGTCACCCAGGATGGACGCCGCCCCACCTCCCACACCCAGCACCGCCAGGAAGATGTGTTCGGTGGAGACGTACTCGTCCCCCAACTGCTTGGCCTCCTCACTGGCCACGTACATCAGCCGGTTCAGCCTCGGGGTGACGAATAGCTGCGTGGGCGTCGAGCCGGCGGCACCGGGGGCCAGGCTGGAACGCGTGGACTGCAGCAACTGATCGAGACGGCTGGTGAGGGTATCGATGTCCACGCTCAGCCTGGTCAGCAGCTCTGTGATTACGCCCTCGGGCTGTTCCACCATGGCCAGCAGCAGGTGTTCCGTGTCCAGTTGGCTGTGGCCATACCTCTGTAATACCTCTTGAGAACGAGCGATGGCATCCTGAGCCCGCTCTGTAAACCGGTCAAACCGCATCATCTCCGTATTCTCCTTATCCCGTCAGCGGCCATATTCCGCCCGGGCAGCAACGTACGTGAGCTTTCTACCCTCTTCTTATTATACCACATGGAGGCACCCGCAAGGGCCATCTCGCAAAAGAAACGTTCCCTCCCACCGATTTTCCCTTCTTTCGGCACAAGCCGCCGGTCACGCCTTCACGTACGAAGCCACCAGATGGACCTTGGTCTTCCGGAGAGGGCCCCGGTCCGTGATCCGCTCCCAGGCGACCGCCAGCCTATACAGAAAATCGTTTCCCGCCACGTAGGAGGGGTCCCCCACGAAGTGGAACTCCTCGCTGACCAGGCCTACGCGCCCCAAACCCCTATCCAGCGCGCGCCTGGTGTTGGCCTTGTAGGCCAGGGCAAAGGTGTCCTTGTCGTCCCTGGCGTAGATGGTCCGCGTCAACCGGCGCTGAAACCTGCCCGGCACCAGCCTCTGGGCCAGTGTGACGTAGTTCCAGGCGTTGGGCGCCAGCAACACCAGGTGACCACCGGTGCACAGCACCCTGGCCAGTTCCTCCAGCACAATGTCTGGTTCGGCCAGGTGTTCCAGCACCCAGCTACACATGACCACGTCGAAGCTGGCAGACGGGAAGGGCAGTTCCGCCAGGTTGCCTCGCACCAGT
>JBAVWD010000126.1:0-2475 GCA_049697655.1 Anaerolineae bacterium
TCATCGTGCGCCGGGTTCGCGAAGCTCGAGTGTACTGTCAGTTGATCGCCTATGATGCACCGGAGGAAGAAGTCCGCAGTCTTGGGCCGCAGGGCTTCATCCTCTCGGGAGGTCCAGCCAGCGTCTATGGCGAGGAGGCACCTGCTCTGCCGGCCTACGTTCTCAGGAGCGGCCTGCCGGTGCTGGGGATCTGCTATGGCATGCAACTCCTGGCGGCGGAACTAGGAGGTCGCGTAACCAGGGCACAGAAGCGCGAATACGGCCTGACCGAACTGCAGATCAGCGATCTCGCTTCGCCGTTGTTTTCCGGGGTTCCTTTCTCGCAGCCAGTGTGGATGAGCCATGGCGACTTCATCGAGCGACTACCGCCTGGGTTCAGTGCGCTGGCCTACACCGCCAACTCGCCCCTCGCGGCCATGGGAGACCCGGACCGCAAGCTCTACGGCCTTCAGTTCCATCCCGAGGTATCCCACACGCGACACGGTGCGCAAATCATCTCCAATTTCGTGCATACCGTCTGTGGCTGCAAGGAAACGTGGACACCGCAGTCCTTCGTCGAGCGGAGTGTAACCCACATCAAAGACCTCATGGGAGGAGCTAAGGTTATCTGCGCACTATCTGGGGGCGTCGACTCCACAGTCACCGCCGCTCTGGTACACAGGGCTATCGGCGACCAGTTAACCTGCATCTTCGTGGATCACGGGCTCTTGCGGAAGGGAGAGGTCGAGCGCAACAGAGACCTGTTCCGGCGCTACCTGAGTCTCCATGTAATCTATGTTGACGCGCGGACGAGGTTCCTGGAACGCTTGCAGGGAGTCGTAGACCCCGAGAGCAAGCGGCGAATCATCGGCGAGGAGTTCATCCGGGTGTTTGAGCAGGAAGCAGCGAACCTGGGCCCCATTCAGTATCTGGCTCAGGGTACGCTGTACCCCGATGTGATCGAGAGCGCCGGAATTGGTCGTGGTGGCGCCGCACGCATCAAAGCGCACCACAATGTGGGAGGGCTGCCTTCGCACATGGCGTTCTCGCTCCTCGAGCCGCTGCGGTATCTGTTCAAGGATGAAGTGCGCCAGGTGGGCCTTGAGTTGGGGCTGCCAGAGGATGTGGTATACCGTCATCCCTTCCCTGGCCCAGGTCTGGCGGTGAGGATTGTGGGAGAGGTGACGGAAGAGCGGCTGGAGATGGTCAGAGCGGCGGACAGTATCGTCATGGATGAGGTCCGGAGGGCGTTCCTGTACCGCGACATTTGGCAGAGTTTCGCCGTCCTCACGCCAATCAGGAGCGTCGGGGTGATGGGTGACCAGCGCACCTATGATTATGTCGTCGCCGTGAGGGCCGTCAGCAGCGAGGATGGCATGACCGCTGATTGGTTCCCTATGCCGCCGGAGGTTCTCAGTCGTATCTCCACACGCATCGTCAACGAGGTGCCTGGCGTCAACCGGGTGGTCTACGACGTGACGAGCAAGCCTCCTTCGACCATAGAGTGGGAGTAGCCGCCAAGGGTCACTCCAGAGGGTGCCCCACCGGGATGAGATATAGAGGCCGGTGATCGGCGGGCAGACCCAAGGCGGCCTGGACCAAATCGTCGGAGAAGGCCCCAATAGGCACCGCCCCCAGCTCCAGGGCCACAGCTTGCAGCAGCATGTTCTGTGCTGCATGGCCCGCCTCCAAGTGGACGTACCGCTCGGCCCGTTCTCCGTACTTCGCCTCAGTGCGCTCGTAGACAGCGGCGATGACGAAGATGGCAGACGCCTGTCGAAGGGCATCTTGCCTCAGCCCGGCTTGCCAGAGATCCTGGCGCAAATCGCGCTCGGAAACCCGCTCCATAGCATGACCGTGCTGAAGGTAGAGATAGGCCCCGTCAGGCAGCGCCACGTACATCTCCAGGGGATACAGCGCACCAGCTGAGGGTGCTGTACGCAACCCGCCGGGATCGGTCATGCCTTGAGCCGACCACAGCAGTTGCGAGATGTTTGACCAGGACAGGGCTTGGTCCGTGAACTCGCGCATCGAGCGCCTGCTGGCAATGACTTCCTCGAGGGATTTCTCGCCCACCAGGCTGGGTGGAGGAAGAGCCATCTCGCCGGAGACCGGGGCAGGGGTTAGGTGGGCTGTCCCAGTCGGGCCTGTCGTGCAAGCGCTCGCACTGATGACGCAGGTGACCAGCAGCAAGGCGATGGTAGGTCGCGTGGGCGACTTCACCAAGGTCCCTCCACCAGACCTCTGCAGTGCCCATACTGCTTCCCTGTATGGGCGATCCTAGAGTGCCCGCAGTTGTTCCAAGTAGGTGCTGCGGACCTCGTTGAAGAACTGGACGTAGTGGTCAGAGCGATAGTCGGGATAGGTCCACTCCCAAGGGCGGAAGCTCTTCCGTGTGAAACGCAGCGTTACCTCTCCATAGACGCCTTGCCCCAGGTACAGCCTGTGCTGGTGGTTCTTGGTGGTGGCCAGGACCAGCTTGGACAGATCAACGTA
>JBAVWD010000127.1:0-7460 GCA_049697655.1 Anaerolineae bacterium
AGCGAGCGGACGGCGGAGAGGCTGGTAGAGTCACTGAGGCCCGATGTGTACGTCAAGGGCGGGGACTACAGCATGGAGGAACTGCCTGAGGCCAAGATCGTGACTGAGTACGGTGGAGAAGTGTTCCTCGCTCCGCTCGTACCGGGGTGCTCCACGACCGACCTGGTGTCGGCCATCGTGGACTGGCACACGGGGGAGGCGCAGTGACCCTCGGTGCTGCACCCGCGGCCGAGGCGTCTGATGAGTACACCGTGCCTGGGGACAGCGAGCCCGGCGAGATAGCCCAGGCGGCTGTGATTGTGGCTCTCGGCAATGTCAGCAGCCGTTGCCTGGGACTGATTCGAGAGACGGTTATCTCGCACCTCTTTGGTGCGACAGGCATGGTCAGCGCCTTTCGTGTCGCCTCCATAGTGCCTACGATGGTCTATGATCTGCTCGTCGGAGGCATGATCAGCGCCGCCCTCGTTCCCGTTTTCAGCGACTACGTGACTCCCCTGAGGAGAGATGAACTCTGGCGGCTAGCCAGCGCGCTGTTCACTCTGGTGGCTATTGCGCTTTCCGCAGTGGTCCTGATCCTAGAGGTCGCCGCTCCGGGCGTGTCGCGGCTGCTCGGAGGGGGCTTCGACTCGGCCTTGCTCTCGGAGACCACCAGGCTCATGAGGTTGATCATGCCTGCCCTGCTGTTCTTGGGTCTGGCTGGAGCAGCGACCGGCCTCCTGTACGCAGAGAAGCGGTTCGTATATCCCGCTTTCGGCGCCAGCGTTTTCAATGCTGGCATCGTGCTGGCGGCGCTGTTCCTTGGAAACAGGGTGGGGATCGCCAGTCTGTCGCTGGGGGTGCTTCTAGGCTCCGTTCTCCAGCTTGGAATCCAGTTGCCAGGGCTTCGGGGCCTGCGGTTCTCTTTCTCTAGGGATCTGGGCCACCCCGGGCTGAGGCGCCTGGGCAGCCTCTACCTACCTGTGGCGCTGGGTCTGATAGTCAGCCAGGTGGGCATCGCCATCGACCGGAACCTCGCATCGCGCACGGGGGAGCAGAGCATTGCCTGGATGCAAAACGCTACTACTCTCATCCAGTTTCCCCTGGGGCTGGTGGCGGTGGCTGTCTCCACGGCAGTGCTGCCCTCCCTTTCACGCCTGGCCTCCTCGGCCGACATGGCTCGCTTCCGGAGGACTCTGGGCATGGGGCTTCGAGTCGTCATGCTGCTCATCATGCCCGCGACTGCTGGACTCCTGGTTATGGCAACGCCAGTGATAGCTCTGATCTTTGAGCACGGAGCATTCGAGCCCTATGACACGGTTCGTACCGCGCAGGCTCTGCGTCTCTACCTGATCGGGCTTCCTTTCGCCGCCATAGACCAACTCCTCATCTTCGCGTTCTACGCCAGAAAGGACACCAGGACCCCCGTGCTGGTGGGCGTGTTCGGAGTCCTCACGTACCTGATAGTGGCGTTGACGTTGATCACCCCTCTGGGTATGCTGGGTCTGGTCGTGGCTAACTCGGTGCAATTGAGCGTGCACGCGTTGGTCATGCTCTATCTGAGCCACCGGTACTTTGATGGCCTCCGAGGTCAGCGTTTGGGCGCCACAGCTGTCAAGGTGATAGTCGCCTCTGCCGTGACCGGGGCAGCGGTCTTGCTGGGTACGCCATGGCTTGCAGGATGGGGGGACTTGTTCGCGACCTGGGGTGAGCTTCTGATTGTGCTGGCTGGCGGACTATTGGGGTTGCTGATTTACGGCGTGATGGCCTGGATGCTTCGTGTGGAAGATGTGGGCTACCTCCGGAAGACAGTAGTGGACAAGCTGGCGTCCGGCCCCAGGAGCACGTCGTCGTGAGGGTTATGGCAGGCGGGGACCGATGCGGATGGACAACGCGTTGCCTGGGCGTGCCAGGTTGCACATAGCACAGGTGGATTGGCTTGACTTTTCCGCTCGTGACGCTATAATTTTACATAAGACTGAGAGATGGCTCGAGAGTCGTGCCATCAGAGGATTACTCTATGAGTGACGATTCTTCGCTTGACAATCTCAGCATCGAGGAGTTGGAAGAGATCCTCCAGGCGAAGCGGCGGGCTCGAGCGCTGAAGCGGTTCCGACGGGTCGCAGATGGTGACACGCGAGAACCCAGTGCTTCCCTTGAGAGCTACGAGAGGACAAGCAGGCGCTCTAGCGGGCTCGGTGTTTCTGACTCCAGCGAACGGAAGCCTCACGCGGACCGGGTACCTGTCTCCGGAGCCAGGGTGATGTCGGCGGAGAATGCGACCGTACGCGAGGAGGCTTCCTTCAAGGCGGTGAAGATCGTCCCAGAAAGCAGCGCAGTCGGGGACGTTGTCTCCTTCGTGTCGAGGGCGAACAGAGGATTCTGGCGGAAAGGCGTCTCCAGATTACGCGACAGGATGTTGCTTCTCCTGGAGTTGGCTGCCCTGGCGGGCCTTATCTTCGTGGTTGTCAGTTCTCTGTCCGAGTTGCATGTCTTGAATCGGGAATTTGCCGAAGCTCTCGAAACAGAACAGCGAACAACACCCGTTGTCACTCCCGCTACGGTGCTGCCGGGCGGCAGTCTTCCGCCGGCGTCGGAGGGTACTGTGCCTGGCCAGCTTCGTCACCTGGTACAGCCCGGGGCTTCTATCCCCATTCCCACCCCTGGGCCTCAACAAGCATCCAGGATTGTCATTCCTGCCATCAACGTTGACGCGCCTGTGGTTCAGGGGGATGGCTGGGAGGAGTTGAAGATGGGGGCCGGGCAACGGCTGGGCACGGAGAACCCCGGCGAGAGAGGAAACGTGGTCATTTCTGGACACAACGATGTGTACGGAGAGATATTCAGGTACCTTAAGGATCTCAACATCGGTGACGAGGTGACCGTCTATGCGAGCGACACGCCACACAGGTACCTGGTGGTCGCCAAGATGGTGGTTGAGCCCACGGAGGTCAGTCTCCTGGAACCGACTCCCAATGCTACCCTTACGCTCATTACGTGCCACCCCTACATGATCGACACTCAACGACTGGTGGTTATTGCCGAGCTCGCCAATCAGTAGGTTGGAGGAAGAGAGAAAGTGGCCAGGAAATCGCGCAGCGCGCGACGGAGGTCGGCGGTTAGGGATTCCGCAAGAGCGGCGACCCGTCCTATGACGAGGGAGGGAAAGGTCGTTGAGGCCGAAAGGCCTGTTGCCAGTTCGGCTGCGGAGTTCACTAAGCAGTACGCCTACGTGTATGGCGATCTCAAGAGGATCGCCATCGTGGCAGGCACGTTGTTCGCTGGGCTAATTGTGCTCTCGTTCTTGATCCGCTAGTCCGACGGATGCTGCCAGGAACGTCACAAGTCCGAACTGAATGATCAGGTGGACCGCCATGCACAGCCACAGGTTGGCTGTGAAGTAGTAGACGACGCCGATACAGAAGGCCGTCACTACGGTAGTCATTGCCTCCCCGTCTCGCCTGGCTGTGCTGAGATCGCGACGGAACTGAGGATTGAGTCCCCACTCCGCCAGGACCAGCAGGAAGCCACCGAACACTCCGTAGTAATCCCCAAAGGCTCGGATCGCGGCGCCTCTGTAGAAAGCCCAGTGCATCTCCAGATAGAGAACCTCGAGGACGATGAGGCCCCAGCCCCAAGGTGCCGCAAGAATCCTGCGCTGGAACGCGTACGGTGTGACCTGATCTGTTTCGTGGACGACCAGAAGGAAATGTCGCCAGCTCCACACTAGGAGGGCGAGCGTCCCCACACCGAGCGCGAGCCCCAGGGCAAGTTCGCTGGCCCACGGCGGCCTGAACCAGTCAGTGCCCCACATGCCCATTAGAATCGGGCTGGTGACTCCCCGCGAGAGGGCCAGGTAGGGGATGCAGAGGTAGTAGAGAAAACGCAGGGCCTGAGACAGCCACAGACCATGGTGCCAGCTGTCCAGTGCTGTCACGTAGCGGGTGAGGCGGCTAGATGGGGTTCGGCGAAGGCGCTGCCATATGTTGATGCCGAGGCCGTAGATGAGCACGGAACCCAGCACCCAGAGCATCAACTCGAGCCTGTAATCAAACAAGGCCTGCAGCATTTCAAGGATCGAGAGTGGCCGCTGGTGGATCGGCGGCTGTCGAATGAACGTGGAGCCGCACTACTGGAGTTCCTCCTGGCCGCTCATGGGAGCGGTGAGTGTGACCGTGGTCCCCTGCAATGGCTGTGACTCTATGGTCAGTCGACCGTTGATGAGCCTTGCCCGCTCACGCATGTTGACCAGCCCCAGGCTGCTTCGCGCCTCGTAGGAACTCTCCACTTCGGCCACATCGAAGCCTCGACCATCGTCTCTGACCTGGGCGAAGAGCTCGCCATTGCGACTCTCGAGGTTCACCCAGATGTGCTGTGGATCAGCGTGCTTCTTGGCGTTGTTGATCGCCTCCTCCACGATGAAGAAGGTCGCACCTTCCACCAGAGGGGCCGGGCGCTTCTCAAGGCCCACGGCGTTAACCTGAACTTCGATGTTGTCAGTCTGCTGGACACGCTCTGCATAGTGCTCCAGTGCCGCGGCAAGCCCCTGCGTCTCCAGAACCATGGGCCGCATGCTGAAGAGCATGGTGCGCACTTCCTTGACCGCTTGGCCAGCTAATCTCTCCAGCTTGTTCAATTCTTCCTTGGCCCTGGCGGGGTCCGATTCCAGGAGGGTTCGGATAAAATCCAGACGCATGGCGATGGATGATATGCTCTGGGTAGGACCATCGTGGAGCTCTCTGGCCAATTGCTTGCGCAGCTCCTCGTCGCTGAAGAGGATTCTCTTCCTCTCCTCCTGCAGATTGTGGTACAACTCCGCGTTCTGCAGGGCGATGCTCGCCTGGTTGCAGAAGGCAGTTATCAGTTCCATGTATGCATCCCCGTAGGCGTCCGGTTCTGGGCTGGCGAAGAGCGCCACGCCGTACAAATCCAAACCGGCCCTGAGAGGAACGCATAGCACTGTTCGGCAGCGGCGAACGGCGCGGAAGCTGGACAACTCTCGATCAGCGTTCGGACGACTGCTCGTTGTCGGTTCACGACTGGCCAGAACATGACCAATGAGACCCGTAGACCCATCTATCTGCTTCAGTTCATCGGTCTTGCTGAGATTGCGGGACGCCGCGACGTATAGGCAACCCCGCTCCTCATCAAAGAAGAGGATCATACTCACCGGTTTCTGAAGACTTCTCTGCCCGTTTTCTTTGTAATCGGGGAGGCCTGCGTCCAGAATCTGCTCAAGGATAGGCTGGTAGTTCAGTGAGCTGATCAGTTCGCCTGTCATCTCGTAGATGGCTCGGAATCGCTCACGATAGACAGCGCTGGGAGGGGCTTCCAGTTCAGCATCGACCGATCTCGCTTGTATCATTCTTGGCCCTAGCAAGCTCGTCGCGAGCGCCGCGATGAAAAGGGTCAGGAAATTAACGATGGTGGCTGGCATGACCTGATCCGCCACCAACCAGGGCTGAATGAAGTACACGAAACCGCCGTAGGCTGCGCTCACCATACTGGCAACGAGGAGGCTGATCTCGACGCCGAACTTGATGGCTGCTACGATGATGGGGAAGAGGGAGAACAAGAAGTAGGACGGCTGGGCCGAAAGATAGGCGACAACTGTCACGAGCAGGGTATCCAGGCCCAAAGTCACCTGATCCATCCAGCGGAACGGGCGTTTGGAGTGGAGGAGGAGGACCACTACCAGGTTATAGATCGCACCTACCAGCAGAACAACGAAGATGGGGAGAAGCCTGGTGCTCTGAGAGGGGTCCGCGGCACTGATGAGGAACAGGGCGACCAGCAAGACCCACCGCATGTGGCTGATCAACCACTCGGTACCCACGATTACGTTCTTGGGCATAGCTGTGTCACCCGCACGTGCTAACCACACAAAGACAGTGGGCGAGATAGGACTCGAACCTACGACCTCGCGGATGTGAACCGCGCGCTCTAACCAGCTGAGCTACTCGCCCTCTACAAACCCCATTATAGCACCGGACGCTCCAGACGGCAACCAGTCAGCCTGCTTGCCTTTACGGGCTCGGCAGAGTATCATGGGGTTAGTCACCAACTTTGGAAAGATTAGACCCGGAGACCAGCGGACGGGACCAGAGGCTTCTGATGCAGAGTAAGGGCTCAGCAGCGGCATTCCTCGCCGTATTGCTGTTCATGAGTTTGGGTGCCTGCGCGTCATTCATCGCTCTGACGCGTGGCAGGGAGGGCGATGTTGTAGCGGCGGAGACCTGGACTCCGGCTGGACTGACTGCCACCGCATCATCAGCCTTGAGCCCGATAGCCACTGACATTCCTGCTGGGACCCCTTCCCCCAACCCTGAGCTATCCACACCAGTGGTCCCGACGGCCACGCCTGTGCCGCCGTCCACGCCGACGCCACCACCGTTACCTACTCCCAGCGTTTCCCCCACTCCGACTGCGACCGGAACCCAACCAGGGCCGCCGCCTCCCGGTGCCAACCAGTACCGGGTCAGGCGGAACGAGCGAGACTGCAGCAAGGGTGGGTTGATTGGGGGCTGGGTCTACGATGCAGCTGGCAACGGTCTGGGATGGGCGAATCTGCGGCTCTACAATGACTACAGTTGGGCTGCTGCAAAGCAATCCGAGGGGGCGCCCCAGGCGGGCAAGTACGAGTTCACCATGGGGTTCGAGCCAGGCTTGTTCCACTTGGTGATCCTGGACAACGACGGCCAGCCAGTGAGCCCCGTGGTGGATGTGGAGTACGATCCCAGTTGTAGTCAGCGTGTCGACTGGGAAAAGGCGCAGTAGGGTCTCTGCTACGGAAGCTCTCCCGTGGCCCTCGCCGCTGCCAGAGTCTGATAGGCAGCCCGTTGTGACCAGTCTTCCCGCAGAATGCCGAATGCGGCACGCTCATCGGCTGCGCCCCCAGCGGGCGCAAAATTAAGGTTCCACACGAACATCACGCCCATGTAGCCCTTGTTCCGAGCGATCTGAAGGGCAGTTACCAGGTACTCCGCCTGTTCCATTTCCGTGTTGTCCGCTGCGTACTCGTACCCCTCACTTGGTCTCTCAGTCAGGTTCTCGATGGACGCCCACCCGAACTCCGTGGCCCACAGCTTGTGCTCTGTGTCGCCAAAGCCCATCATGATATCGTGGTACCCTTCGATTGTGTTGAGGAAATAGAACTGGCGGTTCCCTCTGAACGACTCTGAATCCCCGGTCTCGCTGTATGCAGGCGGGTAGAGAAAGTCGGGAGGGTTGTTGAAGCCACTGGGATGCACCCCAACCGCATCACAATAGTTGGGCAACCCAGCCTCGTACATCTGCCTAAGATACTCGAAATCATCTATGGCGGTGGGACTGGTGTAGCCGACCGGCGTGGGACCTCCTGATACAACAATGGTGGTCGGGCAGACTGCTTTGATGCGCTGGTGGGCCACCCGTAGAAGGTCCACGTACTCAGCAGCACTCAGCGGTCGCCCCGTGTTCCACTCCCGGCTGAGATTCTGTTCGTT
>JBAVWD010000128.1:0-8794 GCA_049697655.1 Anaerolineae bacterium
CGGCATGGATATTGCCGTCCCCTACGTGTCCAAAACTGGCGATGCGGAAGCCGTGCTTCTCGCCCACCTCTTGAATACCCTTGATCACGGCAGGGATCTTGCTGACAGCAACGCCGAAGTCCTCGACCAGCGGTATCAGACGCTCGCCCCTGACCACTTTGGACAGGGCCGCCACCAGGCCTGAGCGAGCCGCCCAGATCTTGGCCATCTCCTGGGCATTATCGGTCCACTGCATGCCGATCTGTTTGTGCTTGTCGGCAATCTTGCTGATCCGCTCCATCTGCTTCTCGACGAGCACCTTCTCGCCGTCCACCTGGATGAACAGCATACACCCCACCTCGTCGGGGATATCCAGTCCCATTACCTCCTTGACCACACCCAGGGATACCCTGTCCAGAACTTCACACTTCGCCAGGGGAATGCCCTGGGTGAGGATCTCGGTGACTGTGGCCCCCGCGTCTTCCAGGTCCTTGAAGCGGATCGTAGTGAAAGCCACATACTCAGGCATGGGGAGGATCTTTGCCGTGATCTCGGTGACCACGCCCAGCGCCCCCTCTGATCCGACGAAGACGTGCGTCAGGTCGAAGCCCGAGGAACTCTTGGGAACCGTGGTGCCGGTCCTGATCACCCGCCCATCGGCGAGGACGACCTCCAACCCCATGATCCAATCCTTGGTACCCCCGTACTTCACGGCACGCTCGCCGCTGGCGTTGGTCGCCACCGTGCCTCCAATGGACGCCAGAACCCCGCTGCTAGGGTCTGGAGGATAGAAATGCGTGGGCGCCAGGGCGGCGTTCAGTGCCGCCAGAATAACCCCTGGCTCCACCACCACGTATCCGTCCTCCCTGTTGATCTCCTTGATCTTGTTCATCATGGACAGATCGAGGACGATGCCTCCTGCAGGAGCGAGGACAGCTCCCGTCACGCTTGTCCCCGAGCCTCGCGGGATCACCGGTATCCTGTGCTCATTGGCCAAGGCCATAATCTTCGACACCTGGTCGGTGGAATGGGCGAAGACGATGGCTTCCGGAACGCCGACGTGGACTGACATGTCGCGAGAGTAGGCCATCAACTCGACCTCGTCCGCACGAACGTTCTCCTCGCCAACGATCTTCTGCAGTTCCTTTACGTACTCCATGAGCTTGCCTCCTTCACTCCGGGAAAAGGTCACGTGGCCAGATAACCGCCGTCCACGTAGATGGACTGGCCGGTGATGAAGTCCGACGCATTCGACGAAATCACTAACGGGCCGCTGCAATTACTATTGACTGTCCTGGCCCAGTGTTTCTCCTTGAACTCTAACAGGGGGGTCAGACAGCTTGTCGCGGCGTTGTTGACCAAGATGTCGATCCTGCCAAACTCGCCAATAGTGCCCTCGACGAGGCGCTCGATCCGCTCGCTGGAGATCAGATCCGTGACTATTGCCAGAGCCTTGCCTCCGGACTCACGGATTTCCCGGGCAACTGCCTCCAACTCGGGACCGCGGCGGCCGGCCACTACCATGGAGGCTCCGGCTGCCGCCAGGGCACGAGCGATGGCCTTGCCGATACCCCGGCCACCACCAGTTATGACGGCCACGGCGCCGCTGAGGTCGTATGCAATGTGAGAGCTCACGTTCCTCTCAAGTAGCGAGCGAAGCCGGTGCCGGCCTGCCCCTGCGAAAGGGCAGCCCTTGCATTGATGGCAGGAACGCTAATATCAA
The DNA here is from genome assembly GCA_049697655.1 of Anaerolineae bacterium. Lineage (GTDB taxonomy): Bacteria > Chloroflexota > Anaerolineae > UBA7937 > B3-Chlor > JAUVXJ01. Next base: position 1,703 of record JBAVWD010000128.1, read on the forward strand.
CAGCTCGACAGTTCGCCGCCAGTCCCGATCAGCCGGCTGCTATTCTTTCCCTAGATATCGCTCCCTCAAGATGCGATGCAGGATCTTGCCCGTTGCCGTCCTCGGCATCTCCTCCGGTTTGATGATGTCGACGGTCTTCGGCCTTCTGTAGCCAGCGAGCTTCCCTTTGGTGAACTCGATGATTTCCCCTTCAGTCGGTGCTTTGTCCGGGTCCTTGGGGATGACCACCGCCTTCACAGACTCTCCCCACTTCTCGTCCGGTACGCCGATGACCGCCACGTCCAGAACGCCCGGGTGAGACGCCACCACCGACTCCACGTCCGAAGGATAGACCTTCTCACCGCCGGTGATGATCATGTTGTCTTTGCGGTCCACGATGTAGAAGTAGCCTTCCGCATCCTGCTTAGCCATGTCGCCAGCGCTGAAGTACTCCCCGTGGAAAGAACTCGCCGTCTTCTCCGGCATTTTCCAGTACTCATCGAACATCATCGGCCCGCGCGAGTACAGCTCGCCCACCTCGCCCTGAGCAACCGGATTCCCATTCTCGTCCAGCAGTTTGACCAAGTCTGTACCTGCGCACGGCGTGCCGATGGATCCCAGCTTCGTCAACTGCTCGTGAGGCTTGAGGAGCGTCACCAGGCCAGCCTCGGTCGAGCCGTAGGCCTCGAACAACTGAGCGTTGGGGAACATCTCCACGATGCCGAGCTTGGTCTCCTTGCGGGCCGGCGCGGAAGAGATCAGCAACTGGCGGACAGAAGACAGGTCGTACTTGGTCCTCACTTCCTCGGGCAGATTCAACATCATGATGTAGTGAGTCGGTACCAGCGAGGTGAAGGTCACCTTCTCCCGCTCTATGATCTCCAGAAGCTCCTTTGGATCGTAGTTGGTGGCTCGATGGATATACACCCCTCCGCCGATGTAGGTGAACACGAAAGAGTAGAAGGTCGAATTCACGTGGCACAGAGGCATCACGATCATCCCGATGTCCTCAGGACGATACCCGAAGTCAATCTCATTGATCATGTAGAAGGCCGTGTAAGATTCGTGGGACCTGATAACACCTTTCGGACGGCCTGTTGTGCCAGAGGTATAGAGATGGATCCAGGTATCTTTGGGCTCAACCTTCACCTCGGGCTCTTGGGGCGACGCAGCAGCGATGATCTTCTCGTAATTGAGATATCCCTTGGGCGTCTTGGCCGCTTCGCCGATGAAGATGAATCTGTCGGACCCGACCTGTTCGAAGCTGCCCTTGACAGAGTCCACATCTGTGAGGAACTCCTCGCTGCAGATAAAGGCCTTGGACTCGGAGTCGTTGACGACATACTCGATCTCCCGCCCCACCCACCTGAAGTTGATCGGGACGACGACCAGGCCTGCCTTGGCAGCCGCCAGGTAGATGTCCATGTACTCCATGACATTGTAGAGCAGGACGGAGATCCTGTCCCCCTTCTTGAGGCCCATGTCCATCCACGCGTTGGCCAGGCGACAACTCTTCTCGTTGTATTCCTTGAAGGACAGCTCGTTGAAGCCGCCCTTCACCGCCTCGCCCTTCACAGCCATCTTGTCGGCGAACTTGATGGAATTGACCCTCATGATCTCGCCGACGTTCAACCAGGCCGCCATCTTACCCCTCCTTCCCTGCTATGAGAACTCTTCGCCTGCTCCTCCAACACCTGCTTATTCTAGCACCGCCCGTCTATCATTTCAAGGACTTCGCCGTTTCGGACCAGTCCCAACCGGCCCTGAACTATCCTCTAAGGACCGGACCTGCCAGAACACACCTGGGCGTCGGGACCGACATGTGCGTGCGATTCGGCCCTCGGCTCCCCAGCAGATCCTCGACACTGAGAAGAGAACTGGTGCACGCCTCAGAGACCACTCCCTGGGGAAGGGGTAGTTCACACCGTACATCGGTAGTGTGAACTACCCAACACCGTGCGCAACACTCATCGGGGCCAGGAACGAACCGGCGCCCAGTCGTTCTATTCAGGAGATTGGCGTGACAGCCTCTACTCCTTCTGAGGCTTGCCCAACACCTCGGCCATGAAGTCCTCGTCCACCATGGCTGCCCGGTCGATTAGCTGGCGATACTTGATGAAGTCGATGGTATCCTTGCCCGTGATCTTCTTGGTGTTGAAGGCATGGAAGCCCAGGAAGGCCTCGCTCGACATGTTCGTCGCCAGCCAGTGGCGATAGTACAGCTTGCCCTGATCCCAGAAGAACTTTTTCTTGGCCCTGATGGAATCTATGGACATCTGGAGGCAGTTGGGGAACAGATTAGTGAAGGTCCACAGCACGCTGTTGACTTCCTTATCGAGGAGTTCGAAGTCGGCGGGCGTGTCCTTGACGAAGTCCCTGGCCGCCTTGGCCTCGTCACCGGTCTTGAACTCCCCGTAGACGATGGCCCCGTCCTTGACGTAGGCGTCGGTGACGACCTGGGGGTTTCTGACCCAGTTACCCTTCTCGTCCTTCAGCACCGGCACCACCTTGCTGAGGTATCCCTTGCGAAACATCTTGTAGGCGCTCCACATCTCGCAGGAGATGCAGTTCCACATGGCGTCCTCGATGCCCAGGTACCAGGGCAAGAAGTCGGAGGAGCCGCCCACGGGAGCGGAACCGTGGCGAGGTCCAGCCTGTCCATAGATGGCCATGTCAGACGAAATGCAGAGGTCACAAGCACCACCTATCTCCTGACCGCCAGCCACCCTCATCCCATTGGCGCGGGAAATCACCGGCTTCTTGCAGTCAAGAATAGAATCCACCATGCCATTGAATAGGTCCATGTACAGGGCGTATTCCGTGGGCCTCCCACTGTAGTACTCGGCGTACTCTTTGGTGTTGCCCCCGGTGCAGAAAGCCCGGTCGCCCACCCCGGTGAAGACCACCGCCACCACGCTCCTGTCGGCGGAAGCGTTGGTCATACCGGAGATGACTCCTTTGACCATCTCTGTGGTGTAGGAGTTGTACTGGTTGGGGTTATTGAGCCAAATCCAGGCCGCGTACAGCCCCTCGACAGGGTTGCCCTTGGGGTCTAGAATGGCCCTCTTGTCGTAGACCACACATGGGGGTTTGTCCATCGTGCCGAAATGCTCCTCCCCCCAGAGTGCGTGGTCCTTGATCTCATTGTCCCTGGGTAACCATTCCAGTGCCATCTGCTTCTCTCCTTTTCTGTCTATCTACTCGATGTTGATGCCCTTGAGGGCTGATTGAGGATCATGCAGCGATGACGGCGGTATCGCTCCATGAATCGAATCCCGTGGGGAAGTGTGTCACAGAGGATATCTGGCGCCCATTGACCGCCATGCGTGCATTATAACATGCTTCATCATGGGTGTCAAGGTCCTTCCAGTGGATTTGTATCACCTCCCTCTGAAGACCGGCTTCCTCTTCTCCAAGAAAGCTGTGGTCCCCTCTTGATAGTCTTCGGTCGTGCAAAGGACACCGAATTCCAGCGACTCGATGGAAAGCCCCCTCACCAGATCCACTTCCAGACCCAGGTTGATGGCCTCCTTGCACGCGGAGAGAGTGAGTGGTGGCTTCGCAGCCAGCTTCGCGGCGAGCGCTTTGGCCTCACTCAGTAGCTCTCCCTGCGGGACCACTTTCTCCACCAAGCCGATGCGCAACGCCTCCTGAGCGTCGATCATGTCCCCAGTCAGGATGAGCAACTTCGCCATGCCGTTGCCAACTAGCCGCGGCAGACGTTGGGTGCCCCCGTAGCCAGGGCTGATGCCAAGGCCTGCCTCCGGCTGCCCCATCCTAGCCGTGTCAGAAGCCAGGCGGATGTCGCAAGCCATGGCCAGTTCCAGCCCTCCTCCCAATGCGTAGCCGTTGATGGCCGCGATGACCGGCTTCGGCAGGTTCTCCACCTTCAGCGTCATCGCTTGGCCGCGCTGGGAGTTGGCGAATGCATCTCTGGACGTCTTTAGATCCTGCAACATGCTGACGTCTGCCCCGGAAACGAAGGCCTTCTCCCCAGCACCGGTAATCACGACGACACGCACTTCGTCGTCTGCTGCCAGTTCGTCCATGGCAGAGCTGATTTCGGCTACCACCTCATCGTTGAGAGCGTTGTACTTATCAGGCCGATTGATGGTCAGCACTGCCACGTTCTCCTCACGATCTATCAATAAGTGTTTGTAGGTCATAGACTACACCTCCTCACGCCAACCCCGCCGAATCTGCTCGACAGAGTAGAGCTTTGTACGTGGCGCCGGCTCCCGCCACTCATAGACAGCCAAGCCAAGCCGACCGATCAGGGCGCGCCAACCAGTGGAAGGCGCGCTGGCCTGGCGTCACTTCAATTCTCCGTAGAAACCTCTCCCTGACTTGCGGCCCAGTATGCCTGCTGAAACCATGCGCCTCAGCAGCACGGGAGCCGCGTACACTTCGTCCTTGAACTCGTTGAACATGTTGTCCGCGATGAACAATGTGGTGTCGTTGCCAAGAATGTCCAGCAGACGGAAAGGCCCCATAGGGTGATTCAGCCCCAGCTCAATCGCCGTATCAATGTCCTGGATGCTGGCCAGTCCGGACTCGTACAGGCGGATAGCATGGAGCAGATACGGGATTAGCAGACGGTTCACGAGGAACCCGGGCGTGTCTTTGGCGATGACCACCGTCTTCCCCAGAGACTCTGAGAACTCCCTGAGCGTCTTGACCGTTTCCTCGCTGGTCACAATGGTCGTGACGATCTCCACCAGCCGCATCACGGGCACCGGATTGAAGAAGTGCAGCCCGGCGACTTTGTCCATGCGCTTCGTGGCCGCGGCCATCTCGGTGATGGTCATGGACGACGTATTGCTGGTCAAGAGCGCATGTGGAGGGCAGATCTCGTCAAGCTGCTTGAAGACCTGCTTCTTGAGATCCAGTTTCTCGATGGCGGCCTCCACGATCAGGTCGCAGTCCTTGAAAGCCTTAGGGTCGGTCGTGCCTTGGATGCGCCCTATGATCTCATCTTTCTGCGCGGCCGTGATCTTCTCCTTTTCCACGGCTCTCCCAAGGAAGCGATCGACAGTCCCCATGCCTTTTTGCAGTAGGTCATCATTGATCTCCGAGACCACGACCTGGTAGCCAGATTGAGCGCAGACCTGGACGATTCCAGCGCCCATGATTCCGGCACCTACAACACCAACCTTCCTGATCTTCATTTGCTTACCTCCTTCTCAATCTCACTATAGCGCCTTCTCAGGCGTCCTCAAGAACAGCGAAGCGATAGCTCCCATCAGAGCCGCCGCACCCGCGATGACGAAAGCGACGGTGTAAGACCCCATCAGATCGGCAATGCGGCCGCCGATGAAGGTACCGCACGCCTGACCGATGCCGAAGAAAAGGGTAATGAATCCCAGGGCGGCAGGAGCCAGTCTCGCTCCCAACAAGTCGCCGCTGGCCGCGGCCATGATGCCTGGTATGCTCCAAGCTGTCAGGGCAAAGAGCAAGGCAGAGAGATAGTACCCAGGCGGCGCCTTCCACAGGCCAAAGGTGGTGAAGCACAAGAACTGCAGGAAGTAGACGATGGCCAGGCCATACTTCCTACCCACCACATCTGAGACCGCCCCCCAGATGAAGCCACTGATGATGCTCACCATGCCCACCGCCGACCAAAGGGCCCCAGCCGCCTCCGTGGTGAACCCTGCTTCCCACGTCAGGTATCGGGCGAAAAACGTCGTATAGATAATGTAGGAAAAGCCGAACAAGACATAGATCAGAGCGAGATGCCAAACCGGCGCCGACTTGTATACCAACCCCCACTGCAGCGACGAGGACCGGGCTCTAACAGCACCAGCCTCCTCGGCTTCGGCTCCAATAGGCAGCAGCCCCTTGTCGCGAGGGTGATTCCTCAGTATCAGGAAGCATAGCAGGGCGATCAGAAGCACGAATGCTGCCAGGAAGAACCAGGAGACGCGCCAGCCTTCGACACCGTATCGCCTGAGTATGGCGGGCACCAGAAACCCGGTTATCACCATGCCGAAGCTGGAGCCGCTCACGGCCATACCCGTCGCCAGTCCCCTCCTCTTGGCGGAGAACCAGGCCGGCACCAGGCCCATCACCGGCACGTTCGTGCCCCCGCTGCCCACACCTGTCAACAGCCGCCCCAGCAGGGCCACCTGGAAGCTCGGCGCCATCCCCGTCAAGATCATCGATCCGCTAATGATACACATAAAGATCGTGGTCACTATCCTGGGCCCGAAGCGCGAGGCCAGATAGCCGCAGGTAACCGCCATGACCAGATAGCCAATCATGTTGCCCGTGGCCAGATCGCCAGCCTGGCTATCGGTCAGGCCCAGCCCCTCCTTCATGCTGGGCAAGATCATAGTGTACCCAAAGCGGGCGAGGCCCAGCGCCCCGATCACCGTGACCACGCTCATGATGGCAATGATCCAACCGTAGTGCAGCCCTTGTCTGGGACGACCCTGTTCCTCCCCCATCACTCCTCCTTCAGCGCAACTCCAAAGAGGTGGCCTCGGACTTCTTCGGTGCTTTCGTGCCCTAAGAGGATACCTTGCCCTGCCTTCGAAGCACATCCACTACCGCGTCGGTGAGGGTGGCCCGATAGGCCAGCAACCGACGTCCGCTCTCCAGCAAAGCCTGCCTGATAGGCCCCTGTAAGTCCTCGATGGTGCCGTATATCGTCTCAGCGATCTCCGCTGTGTCTTGAGCCTCCAATCGCCCGCCAACCTTGCGCGCCTGGAACACGTGGCTGGTCCAATCCAGGTGGTCCCCCTCACTGGTGAAGCGCACGTGGACTCTCAGCAGATACTTCTCCAGCTCGACCTCCAGACCGGTCTCCTCCAGGGCTTCCCGCTTCGCCCCCTCCTCGAACGACTCCCCAGGGTCTAGTCCTCCGCTGGGGGCTCGATAGATCGGACGCTGAAACATCGGTTTTCTGATCAGCGCCAGGTGGTCGTCGTTGAAGATGAACATAGTGATGTCGTGAGCACGGCCATGCTTCTGCGTGGCCCGCACAAAGGCCAGCTCCGTATCCCCTATCGCGAACTCCATGTGTCGGATCTGGGGCTTGCCGAGCTTGGCCTCTATCCTCTATCTGCCTCGCATCGACGTACATGGCCCGCGTACACTCCCACTAATCCGCGC
>JBAVWD010000129.1:0-3282 GCA_049697655.1 Anaerolineae bacterium
GCGGTGAGGAACTCGCCCCGCTGGTTCACCTCGTCGCACACTGCCGGCACGTGATGCTGGTAGCAACCTGCACCCAGGAAGTTGAGGTACTCGCCGCATGTCCGGTTCCGGCCCAGGATACCTTCCACGTGCCTCTTCAGAGCGTACTCGGAGGGCAAAGGATCCGGCAGCTTCAGCGGTTCCTTGAGGCGCAGGTTTTCGGGCACGTCCTGATAGAAATCGTCCACGCTCCGCGCCCCTACCTCCTCCAGCATCTCTCTTTTCACCTCAGGCACCGAGTTGGGGATATACGGATACACTAGGGCTTTCTCCTTACCCATGAGTTTCCTCCGTCGTCCAATGGATCACAGGGGAAAACGGCACCACGGCTGGGGCGACCATCTGCCAGCCACGCTGGTCGTGGAACGGAATAGCCTGCTGGCCGAGGGTTGGGCTTCGGCCAGGACACGGGACACGGTTTCACCGTGGCCCAGGACGCTGGGGCACAGGGTTGAGCCACGCCGCACAGCGGGACTGAGACGCGTTGATCCCCATCATTCCCGACAGTCGCGAATGCGGCGTAGAGCGGCCCGGCTGATCACCACTCTCCCCTGCTCAACGCCAGAGCCAACGCCGCGTAGCCCAGCATCCCCTCTTCGAGCATCACCAACGAAACGCTCTCGCCTACGGTGTGCAGCTCCCTGGCCTCTGCCGGGCCGAAGCCGATGGTAGGCACTCCCGCTTGCATGAGGTGCCCACCGTCGGTCGCGAAGCGCCAGATCATCACCTCCACCGGTCGGGACAATGCCTGCTCCAAAACATGCTGCCCCTCTAGCACCAGTGGATGGTCCGCCGCCAGACCATAGGAAGGGAACACCTCAGGGAAGCTCTCCGTACAGCCCGTATAGGTTCTAAGGTCCCGTGTGTGCACAGTCACTTCGCCCTGGCTGCCTTTCACCTCCGCCAAACACCCCTCCAGCACAGGCAGAAGCTTCGACAGCACTTCGTCAGGTCCTTCACCGGGCAGGTTTCGCCAGTCCAGGTGGAGGCGCGCCTCCCCAGGGATGACATTGCTGCTCCGCTGATCGGTGACATAGGTCGTCGGGGCCACACTGGAACTGCCGAAGGTCTCGTCGTGGCGCAGCTCCAGGCTCTCCAATCGCTGGATGAAGCGTGCCAGAACGGCATGAGGGTTCACGCCTTGCTCGGGCACGCTGGCGTGAACGGACTTGCCGCGCACCCGCACCACCAGCTCGATCCTCCCCCGGTGGCCACGGGCCAGTTGGTTGCTCGTGGCCTCTCCCACCACCGCCACTTTGGGAGTGACCGTCTGGACCAGCTTCTTGGTCCCCAGCCCGCCCACCTCCTCCTGAACCACCCCCGCCACGTAGATGTCCCCAGAGGGACGGGGTCCTCCCTGGGCCAGCGCGCCGACGGCGTAGACCATGGCCGCCAGCGGCCCCTTCATATCAGCGACACCCCGCCCCCACACCCGACCGTCGTGGATCTGGCCACCGTAGGGGGGATAGGGCCACTCCTCGGGGTTGCCAGGGTCGACGTGGTCCAGGTGCCCGTTGAACATCACCGGGCGGCCCCCGCCCTGGCCGCGTAGCCGGCCCACCACGTTCCCCCAGTCGTCTGCCCACACCTCGTCGTAGCCCAGCGACTCCATCTCAGCTTTCAGCAAGGCGGCGACTTCCCCTTCCTCGCCGGGAAGGCTGGGTGTCTGAACAAGCCGCTGGCAGAAAGAGAGCATCCGGTCCTGGTGCGGGCTTACGAGGGACACCAGTTCTCCCCGGGGCATATCGTTCAAGCTCGTCTCCACCTCAGCAACCTCCGCGTGCCTCTCACAGGGTGGTGAGCACACGCTCGATGCGCTCCAGAGCCCAATCCACGTCCTCTCGCGTGATCACCAAAGGCGGTGCAAACCTGAGGACGTGTTCATGCGTCTCCTTGCATAGCAGGCCCTGGTCCTTGAGGGCCTGGACGAAACGACGGGCTCCCCCCGCCTCCGGGTTCAGCTCCACCCCGGTCAACAAGCCACGGCCCCGCACCTCGACCACATAGTCGCTCTCCACACGCTGCAAACGCCCTAGCACGTATTCCCCCTGCACCAGCGCGTTCTCGGCGAGTCCTTCCTCCACCAGCACTTTCAGCGCCTCACGAGCCACGGCCGCACCCAGAGGGTTGCCGCCGAAGGTTGAGCCATGATCTCCAGGGTTGAACAGCCCCAGCACAGATCGATCGGCCAGCACCGCCGAGACGGGATAGAAACCCCCTCCCAGGGCCTTGCCCACCGTAACCACGTCAGGGCGGACATCCTCCCAGTCACAACAGAAGAGCTTCCCTGTGCGCCCCAGACCCGTCTGGATCTCGTCGGCGATGAGCAGGACATTGTGCCGGTCGCAGATCTCCCGGACCTGTCTCAGATAGCCTTCGGGCGGAACCAGGACGCCGCCCTCGCCCTGGATAGGCTCCAGCAAGACGGCAACGGTGTGGGGCGTGATGGCCTCCTCCAGGGCCTCGGCGTCTCCATAGCGAACGGTGACGAACCCAGGTGTGAAGGGACCAAACCCCTCCCTATACTGCTCCTCCGTGGAGAAGCCCACGATAGTGATGGTGCGTCCATGGAAATTGCCCTCGCAGGTAATGATCTCCGCCTGTCCGTCGGGGACACCCTTCACCTCGTAGCCCCATTTGCGGGCAGCCTTGAGGGCCGTCTCCACCGCCTCAGCGCCGGTGTTCATGGGCAACATCATCTCGTACCCAGTGAGTTCACAGAGTTCCTGGGCCAGCATGGGCAGTTGATCGTTGCGAAAAGCCCGCCCCGTGAGGGTCAGCTTGGCCGCCTGTTCCATCATCGCTCTGTGTATGCGGGGGTGGTTGTGGCCCTGGTTCAGGGCCGAGTAGGAACTGAGGCCATCCAGGTACCGTTTGCCCTCCACGTCCCAGACCCAGACCCCCTCGCCCCGCTCCAAGACCACATCCAGCGGCTTGTAGTTGTGGGCGTTGTACCGCTCTTCCAGCGCGATGTACTCTTCCGCTCTCATGCACCCTCCTGACCCTGTGCGCTGTCCATGGAGACTATGGTCCGGAGACCACCTTGAGCGCACACTCCCGAGCCGTCCCCACGGTGACACCGCCAGCCGCAATCGGGCCGACCAGGGCACGTGCACTCCGGCACACCACTTCTCGTGTGCCGCTTGAGGCTCGTACTACCTCAAAGCGATAGCGTCTATCTCGATCAAAGCTCCCTTGGGCAGCGGGCCGACCTCCACAGTGGAACGCGCCGGAGGATCGGCC
>JBAVWD010000130.1:0-1831 GCA_049697655.1 Anaerolineae bacterium
GTGCACGACACCATCGTGGTCTTCGACCGGATCCGTGAGAACAGCAGAAGGTACGCCGGCCGACCCATAGAGGACGTGGTCAATCACAGCATCATCCAGACCTTGGATCGCTCTATCAACACGCAACTGACGGTCATCTTCACGCTGACCGCTTTGCTGCTCTTTGGCGGGATCACGATCAGGAACTTCGTGTTTACGCTTCTCATCGGCATTATTAGCGGTACGTATTCCTCGATCTTCAACGCCAGCCCCCTGCTTGTGGAGTGGGAACGGCGGCCCGACCGGCTGATCTACGTATTGTCCTTCTTGCTGCCTCCAGTGGGCCTCGCTGTCGGTCTCTTCTTGCTGCTCAGGGGTGGCCGGCGGTCGAAGCCCTGGGCCAGGGGAAGCCTGGTGGCAGCCGGAGCCGGGGTGATCTGCCTTGGTGGATTGCTTCTGCTCAGAGGTTTCCTCCCTGGGTGAGTGTCTGCCGGCAGAACGGCGCCAGCAGGCCAAGAGTGGCCAGCCCGGAATCAACGCGACGAAGCCGTCTCCAACCACTATGACAGGTTGTGCCTTAATTCCCTAGAAGACGAATTCGCAAGAAAAAAGGAGACAAAATGGATAAGAGAAGAAGAGTACTGACTGTGATGTTGAGCCTGACAGTCCTGGTCTCGCTCACCATAGCCTGTCTCCCAGGGCTGCCCAGCGTGAGCGATATTCTCCCCGGTGGGGGGGAGACACCCGCAGCGCCGCCTGTGGAAACGTCCGTGAGCGAGCTGCAGTGCGGCGACGGCGTGTGCGACGGACTGGAGAATGCCGAGACTTGTCCTCAGGACTGCGCGGCGCCTCCCGGCGAGACGCCGGCGGTACCGCCCCCTGCGGGGACTGCCGGGCCGGCGGGGCCCTTCGAGGCGAACGTGGAGGCTCTGGACAACCTGGCTTCGTATGCTTACACCTTTCATTTTGGAGGTCTGAGCACCACCTCGGGGGCCGCTGAGAATACTGCCCTCGATATCCAGGGGCAGCGGCAGAACCAGCCCACCAGGGCGGAGCAACTGAGCTTCTCCAGCACTGATGGGCAGTCCAGCACCACCGAGTTTGTCTACATCGAGGACCAGGGCAAGATGTGGACCCGGGAGGGAGGAGGTTCCTGGACGGAGGTGCCGGTGTTGGACCAGTCCATGGTGAGCATCTTCGATGCCTTCAGCATGGGCTTCTGGTGGACCACGCTCTTCGGAACGAGCGGCCAGGAGGCGCAATTAGTGGGTCAGGAGATGGTGAACGGCGTGCTGACCAACCATTATCAGGCCGTGGAGGGCAGCGCCTATCTCTTCAGTGCCGGCTGCAACTGGAGTTCATCGCACGACGATGCCTGGGTTGCGGTGGACGGGAACTACCCGGTGAAGAGGCAACTCGACGCTTCCGGCGAGTGCCAAGGCGAGAGTGGCGAGGTGCACTTCAGCATGGAGATCACGAACATCAACCAGCCGGTCAACATCAGCCCTCCGATGTAGATGGCGTCGGGGGTGGGTCGCCGGAAGATGGAGGGGACCCACCCCTTTTCATTGAATCGGCTATGACTGAAACCTGGAAGCGAGCCAGCATAGCAGCAGCCGTTGTGCTGGTAGTGACCGCCTGTGGGGGAGGGGGTGGCCAGGAGCCCACACCTGAGCCCATCTCCCTGGCGTACGACAACAGCGCCGGGACACTGATTATCGAGGTGGATAGCTACGGAGGGCTGCTGCCCCCTCCGTCCAGCAGGCACATTGCAGAAGTGAGCATCTACGGCGACGGACAGGTGGTGCTGGCCGAGGAAGATGGGGCGCCCCGGGTGGGGACCGACCGTGCC
>JBAVWD010000131.1:0-8702 GCA_049697655.1 Anaerolineae bacterium
ACCAAGGACCACCATTTCCTGAAGATCCAGGACGAGTCTGGTATGGCAATCGGTGCGGCGTGGCTGAAGGCCAATCCGGATACCGCACCGCTGTCCGGCTTCGTCTACGCCTTATTCATTGAGGAACCTCATCGTGGGCAGGGACATGGCAAGCAGACTATGCTCGCGCTTGAGGAGAAAGCGAAGGAGCTTGGCTTGCGCACTCTGGCCCTGGCCGTGTTTGCCCACAATGCCGCGGCGAGGGCGCTCTACCAGAGTCTGGGCTACGAGGTCAAGAGCCTCAACATGACAAAGGTCTTCACATAGGTGCCGCGTTTCGGAGTAGTAGATCTATCAGGAGGTTGTCAATATGAGTGAAGAAAGCACATCCGTGTCAGGCAAGGGAGTAGTCATCAAACGCGTTCTAGGCATCGGCCTCATGGCCTTCTCAGCGCTGGGCTTGGTGATCAGCCTGCTGGGACTGTTGGTGGTAAACAGGTTCAGCGGGCAGGTCACCTCGAGTGCCGGTGCGGCCGTGGACGTGGCGGTCGCCGCCCTGACCTCCACCAAGCAGAACCTGGACCTGGCCAGCAGGGGGATGGAGCAGGCACAGGTCGCCCTCGGCGCCACGCAAGGTTTCATGCAGAGTGCCGAGGGCGGCATGGAAAACACCAGTGCCATGCTGGGGTCAGTGGGTGACATCATGGCCGACGATCTGCCGGGCGTCATTGAGGAGACACAGCGTTCGCTGATTGCCGCAGAGGAAGGCGCCGCAGTCATCGAAGAGGTGCTCTACGGGCTGAACACCGTGTCCGCCCTCACCGGTCAGACCTACGCCCCGGATGTCTCACTCACTGAGGGCTTCGCTGGCATAAGCGAGAGCTTGGACACCCTGCCAGGAACTCTGGCCGAGCTTGACGAGAGCCTGAGCGCGGCTCAGGAGAATCTCGATGGCGTACAGACGAGCGTGGCCCTGTTGCCCGCCCCCCTGGAGGAGACCGGAACAGTCCTCGGTGAAGCCCAGACTAGTCTGGAATCGTACAGTGGCTTGATCGAACAACTGGCCCAGAAGGTCAGCAATCTCCAACGGAGCCTGCCCAACTGGACCCGGGCTGTCGTCTTAGCTCTGTACTTCCTGCTCATCTGGCTGGCGGTCTCCCAGATAGGACTGCTCTGGCAGGGCTGGGAGATGGTGACCGAGGACCCCGGCCTGCTCAAGGACCGTGTCCGTGAACTCGAGCGGAGAGTGGAAGAACTCGCCAGCCGGGGTTAGAGGAAGAAGAGAGGCCACCAACCGCCGGCTCAAGAGAGACGACGCGCGTCCGACTTCACAGGTTGCGTGGCCTCCGCAGGGTACTGCCTACAGGGGATACAAGGCTGGCCAGACCAGCATGTCCAGGACCGCCGTCTGGAAGCTGATGGTCACACTCCCAGCCACTGCCAGCCAGTAAGCCCACCCTGGCTGCCTAGGCCGAAGAGCCAGTAAAGAGACCAGCAAGGCCAGCGAAGCCAGCCCAACCGCGAAAAGCGCCAGGCGAATCGTCCACCACAGAAACGTGCTGGGCTGGGCTACGAACGCGAAGGTCAAGGGCATGTACAGCGCCGAGCCGACGAGAATGGCCGCGTACAGCACGTTGAACACCCAGAATCCCAATCGCCTGGCGATGCGCGCTTGGTCGGGGTCCACGCGAAACAGCAAGAAGTACGTGTAGAAGAAAAAGCCCGACGCGGCCAGCAGCATGCTGGGGGCGTAGAAGCGCCGGATGTCCGGTGTAACCCCGCCCCAGGCCGGTCCCACATACTCCGGATGCTTCATCACAGGGTATGCGTAGCTGGCCAGCACACCGGCGCCCCCGACCAGGATGATGATCAACATCGCCAGCTTCTGACTATGCACCTCCTCACCATCCTCTACGGTGTCACAGATCGACAACCCACACGTCATCGTACCCATAACGCGACACTGTTGGCCTTGACGGGGATAACGTGCACGCCATCGGGATCACAACCCAGGGGGCAGATACACCACGAACTTGCAGACCTCGTCCCCTTGGAGCACGGTCTCCGACAACTCCACCTCCACGGGCTGCTGCAGAATCTCCTCCCAGATACCCTTGTAGAAGCCGGCGCCACAGTAGCAGTACGTGGCAGAGATAGCTACCGAAGACGACAAAGCATCCCTGACCCTGGGGCAGTGGCAGTATAGGGCCCGCTTCCTGGCAAGGTCGGTCTCCCTCATGTACTCCAGCAGGAAGCCGCTCTTCGGCATCTTGGTCGCGATGACGGTGCTGCCCCGCCTGACGCCGGCAGAACCCCACCCCCTCTCCACGATGGCGACGACAAGGCCATCGTTCAACTGGAGGGTTTCCCGCAAGAAAGACTCGAACTGCCCTTGCAGCATGTCATGCACGAGTGAGATATCTCCGGTCTCCTGGTAAGCCTTCCTCATCTCTTGCAGAGCATCCGTGGGGTACTGGCAGGCACAGCCTGCCATGATCGCCCTGCAGTCGGCCTCCCCCACCAGCAAGTCTAGCCGCTCCATCGCTCCCTTTGTCCAGTCGATGACCGTCTCTCTGAGCGACTCCGACGTGAGCGCCTCGCTGCCCTGCAACACCTGCTTACGGATCTGCTCCCCCGCGATTTCGTCCAGATGGGTACTGAGTTTGCCCAGCCAGGCTCTCTCGAAATCCAACTCCTCAGGCATCCTGCCATCCCTCTTGACTAACCGCCCACCTCGCAGCAGTACCCGGCGACTGTCCTCATTCGACGATCACACCCCACCTGCCTGGGTGAATCGGCCTACACTCCCCTCAGCGCCTCCGCAGAGAAGGACCTCTGGAGTTCCTCGTCCACGAAGACCCCATCCTTCCTCACCAACTCACCGTCGAAGTAGATCTCGCCCCCGCCGTACTCCTTCCTCTGGATCTGCACCAGGTCCCAATGGATGGCAGAATGGTTCCCGTTGGAGGCCTCCTCGTAGCAGTTGCCAGGGGTCAGGTGAAACGATCCCGCTATCTTTTCTGTGAAGAGCACATCCCGACTGGGGTGGAGGATGAAGGGATTTAGACCGAGGGCGAACTCGCCGAGATAGCGTGCACCTTCATCCATGTCCAGTATCTCGTTCAGCCTCCTGCTGTCACCCTGACACGAGGCCTCGATGATCTTGCCGTCGCGCACCTCTAGCTTGATGTTATGGAACACTGACCCCTGGAAAAGACCCGGGGCATTGTAGGTAATTATCCCGTTGACAGAATCCCTCACGGGGGCGGTCATCACCTCTCCGTCTGGGATGTTCCTCTTGCCGTCCCACTTCATGGCAGGGATACCCTTGACAGAGAACGTCACATCGGTACCCGACCCCACGATGCGCACCATGTCCGTCCCCTCAAAGAGCTCCACGAGCGGATCCATGGCCTTCGACATCCTGGCATAGTCCAGACAGCACACGTCGTAGTAGAGGTCTTCATACGCCTCCCTGCTCATCTCCGAGAGCTGGGCCATGGAGTTGGATGGATACCGCAGGATACACCACTTCATTTCCGCCGCGCGCCGTCGCTCCACCACAGGCCCGACATACAGCGTCTGATACATCGTCAACCGCTCTGGCGTCACGTCGGACAGATCGTAGGGGTTGTCGTCAGCGCGGATCGTGAGCCAGGCGTCGCACTGTCGAAGAAGGTCCAAATGTACACCGGTGAAGGCTTCGTACTGCACGGCGCTGGCGTTTCGAATCCACTGACGCTGAAGCGAAGCGTCGTTGAAGTGCCAGAAGGGGATGGCACCGTTCTCTGTTGCCTGCCGAATCGCCACCTTGGCCAGCTCCAGCGCCTCGCTACCGCACACCTCAACCATCAGCAACTCGCCCGGCTGAAGGTCGAGGGAATAGTGAAGAAGTTGTCCGACCAGCACCTCGTCTCGCTCGTCTCTCACAGTTCTCCGCTCCTCCCTTCTCCCTGCAACTCGCTCACACACGCACTCGGGGTGGCCGTGGTCCGGTCCGTTCCTACCCTTCTCCCACGAGCGCCCTTGCTTTCCTTGCCGCCGCCGACGCATCGGGGGCGTAGCCGTCGGCACCGATCTGATCGCAATACTCCTGCGTGAGGGGCGCCCCGCCCACCAGCACCTTCACCTCATCGAGCAAGCCGGCCTCGCCCAGTGCGTCCATAGTCCTCTCCATGGCGGGCATGGTGGTGGTCATCAGGGCAGACATGCCCACGATATCCGTCTTCGCTTGCCGCAGGGCTGTTACGAACTTCTCAGGAGGCACGTCTGCTCCCAGGTCAACGACCTCGAAGCCCGCCCCTTCGAGCATCGTGCAGACCAGGTTCTTCCCCAGGTCGTGCACGTCACCCTCCACCGTGCCCACGACCACACGACCGACTGCGGTTGATTGCTCACCCACCATCAAGGGCTTCAACAGACCGAGTCCCGCCTGCATTGCGCGGGATGCGATGAGCATTTCAGGCACGAAGAACTCAGCTCGCTCGAAGCGAACACCCACCTCCGCCATGGCCGGAACGAGACTCTCCGCGATGATCTGCTTAGGCTCAACACCCTCAGCCACCGCCTGCTGAACCAAGGCCACCACACCGGGCGCATCACCCCGAACCACCGCATCTTCGATGTCTCGCAGATCCATCTCACATCCTCCACCAACCTATGTCTCTGTGCCAGGTCTCCCTGGCTTGCCCACAGCAGTCCTGACTTGCCTATCATCCACCTTCAGACACGAGTCCTACGGGCCAACCGGATACTGGCCATACTCATGTGCCGCCTCGAACAGAGCCACGATGTTCTCCGGCGGCACGTCAGCCTGAATATTGTGAATAGGCGCAAAGACGAAACCGCCCCCGGGGGCCAGGTCGTGAATGCGCCTCTTCACTTCCTCTTTGACGTCCCCTGGCGTCCCGAAGGGCAGCACCTTCGTGGCGTCTGCGCCTCCACCCCAGAACACGATGTCCTCCCCGAACTCCCGCTTCAATCTGTCCGTCTCCATGTCCCTGGCCGACACCTGAACAGGGTTGATGATGTCCATGCCGCTCTCGATGAGGTCAGGAAGGGCCCAACGAATAGCCCCACAGCAATGCAGGAAGACCTTGGCTTCGGTCTTCCTGTGAATGAGATCCGCCAGTTGACGGTGCCGAGGCTTGTAGATCCCCCGGTATAGATCGGGTGAGAAGAGAGGCCCGTGCTGACCCCCGAGGTCATCGCTCAACTCGACCACGTGGACGTAGGGCCCCACCTCATCGAGCACCAGAGTCCAGAACTCCAGCAACCACTCCAGCACCTTCTCCGCCAGGGCCTCCACGTACTGCTTGTTATGCCCCATGTCCATAAACAGGGACTCCAGTCCCCGAAGCCAGTAGGACTGCTCGAATACCCCACCGATGGGGGCGTGGATCATCAGCGCCTTGTCGGTCTCCTTCAGCAGGCGCTGGGCCTCATCCGCCAGACCCTTCACCCGATTCATGTCACGAGGGTCCGGGAAGCGAAAGGCGTTCAGCTCATCGATGGTCCCTTCCCTCAGAGGGTGGCCTGCCAGATCGTACCAGTACCCCCCACGAGGCCGTCTGTAGACCACGCCCCATTCATCGACGAAGCTGTCGGTCGTCGGGTCGAGCTTGAACTCGAAATCAGAGCTATCATGGGGAAAGAGGCCCACGATGTCCGCGTGGAACCTCTCCTTGAGGGCCGGAGCCGGGTCAACGATCTGCTGGAACATGTCCATGATGGGGACCTTTTCCGTGGGCATGTCCAGGTATTCCAGGAGGTTCCTATGGGCCTGGTGATGCAGTGAACTCACGAGGCCGCCGAAGTCGATAGGCACCCGGTCAGGCTCCTTGTGATCGAGAGCAAGGAGGACTCTCTCGCGGCTATTCATCCAGACCTCCATGTCATGGCGTTCAATAGCAGTGGGCCGGACATCGCAGAGTTCGAGACTCCATCCCCCATCCGGGACCATCTCCAAGCAACGGCACGATACCTATCCGATGTGTGCTGGATTCTATCACCGCAGGAGGATGATGGCAAGACTTGCTCCTCTTGGAGTTCTTCGTTTCCCCCCAGAGGACAGGCTACGGCGAGTTGTCACTCCGTGGGAAGAACAGAGCCACGCCAGGGTAGAAGGCCCAGTGCCCACACCATCGAGCTGAACAGAGGGGATGAGGCTCAGCGGCGATCAGAGGGACCCTGCCCAAGGGCTTGGAGGCCCTGGCGCCCTGGGGCAAGCTACTCCCGACTCAGCAAGCGCTCCAGTAGCCGCCCCCGCCAGATGACACGTAAGAGGAGAGCCCAGAGGACCACCACGAAGCCAATCAGGGCATAGTCAGTCACCTTCAGCGAGACCAGTTCGAAGAACTCGCGCAGCGGCCGGATAGCCATCACGCAGGCGTAAAGGCCAAGCATGCCCATGGCCAGAGCGGTGGGGCGCCAGTCGCCACTCAGCTCGTCTCCAGCAACCCAGGCCCGAGTCGGAGGTTCCACGAAGGGGATGAGCAGGAGGCCACAGAACACCGTGGCGGTGGTGAGCGCGGTGCGGGCAATGTCCACGTCTCCCGTTGTCCCCAGGTAGTACAAATAGATGGCCACGGCGACCACAGAGATGGTGGAGGCTGCCGGCCAGACGAAGCGACTCGCCGAACGGATAATGCTGGCCGGTGGGGGACCGGGCCGAGCCCAGGCAGCGATGGCGAAGATGGGTACGCCCACCGTAAGCAAGGCCAGGATCGTATTGTGCTTCGGTGTCACCGGGAAGGCCACGCCCACGATCTGGGTGGCGACGACGAGCAACATCACGTACAGTGTGCGCGTCAGGAGCAGCCTAACGACATCTTCCATGCCCTTGACGATGCGCTGCCCCTCGCGAAGGGCGATGGGCAGGGCGGCGAAGGAATCACCTAGCAGCACAATGTCGGCCACGCTGCGGGTGGCCTGGGCTCCGCTCTCCATCGCCACCCCGAGATGAGCTTGCTTAAGGGAGAGTACGTCATTCACCCCATCCCCGATCATAGCCACATAGTGACCGGTCCTGCGAAACAGCCGCACCAACCTCTCTTTTTGCGGCGGCGTGATGCGGCCAAAGACAGTGGCCTTTTCTGCCACCCCTTCCAGCTCCCTCTCGCTCATGGCGTCCAAGTCCAACCCGGACACCACTCCCCCACCCACAGGCAAGCCCACCTGCCCGGCCAGAGCAGCGACCGTCTGCGGGTTGTCGCCGGAGATGATCTTCAGCTCGATCCCGAGATCACAGAAGTGCCTCAGCGTCGCCCCTGCCTCCGGGCGTAGTTCTTCGGTGAAGCTCACGAGGCAGAGGGGCGTCAGCCCGGAGGGTAGTATCGGCTCGCCTCTCGCATCGCGTAGTGTGGAGACCTCCTCACTGTGAGCGAAAAGTAATACACGAAGGGCCTGGCGGGCCAACTCCTCAGTCAGTGAGTCCAGAGCCGCCGCAGCGGCAAGATAAGGTTGCATCACCTCCGGCGCTCCCAGGAAGTACACTCCGGGTAGCGCGGGGTCATCAAAGGCCAATGCGCTCCACTTGTGCTCCGAGGAGAAAGACACCTCCTCCTTGATGGCGCGCGCCTGACCACCAAGGGCATCCTTGATGGCTGCCGTCGTCCGATTGCCACCCTGGGCGCTCACCGCATAGTCACCCAAAATGGCCTTCAACCCGTTCCGGTCGCCACCCCACGACCCCGCCACTGGCAGGACCGTCTCGAGTGTGATGGCGTTCGTGGTCAGGGTACCAGTCTTGTCGAGACACAGAAGGTTGACGTGGCTGGTAGACTCGACAGCGTTGGCTTCCTGGATCAAGGCTCCCTTGCCCACCACCCGCACTACAGCCATGCCGTAGGCCACAGTGGTCATGAAGAAAAGCCCCTGGGGCACCAGAGCCACGATCACCGCCGCGGCCCGCACGCCCTCAACCACGGGTACTCCATGGAGGACGAAGGATATGCCCAGCAGAACCCCCAGTAGCGCCACCACCAGGACGAGGATGCGAATAAGGTAATCGATCTCTTTCTGTAGCGGGGTCTTGACCTGACGGAAGGCCCTGGCACCGGCTGTCAGTTGACTCACCGTGCAATCGCCACCGACCTTCTGCGCCTCGTAGCGTGCGCTACCTCTCACGCAGAAGGTGCCAGAATAGACGTGATCACCCGGCCCTTTCCGGATGCGCTCCGACTCCCCGGTCAGCAGCGATTCGTCAACCTCTGCACGCCCATCACCCACGATCTCTCCGTCGACCACAATCTGATCGCCAGGACGGATGACGAGGACATCGCCCAGTACGATCTCGCTCGGATCAACGGTTCTCTCCTGTCCCCCCCGGATCACAGTGGCCTTGGGACGAGTCAGCAACGCGAGGCGATCCAGCTTCCACTTGGCCCTGCCCTCTTGCACCACCCCCGCGACCACGTTGAGCATTACCAGGCCAGCCGTGACCACGGCGTCGCCGAAATGGCCCATCAGGGCTAGGACAAGGGCGATGGCGAAGAGGATGGTGTTGATGAAGGTGAAGGCGTTCTTGCGAAGGATCTGGAGGTAAGAGCGGCCCGTCTGGAACTGGACTACGTTCACCTGCCCGCGCTCGCGCCGGGCGGCGACCTCGCTGTCGGAGAGACCTTCTGTCCTGCGCCTGTTTCCTGGGTTAGTGCTCACTCAGTCCCGATCTCGAAGGGCCTCAGCCCCTCCCGCCTGTCGTACTGCCCTCTGGCGAGTGCTCC
>JBAVWD010000132.1:0-3720 GCA_049697655.1 Anaerolineae bacterium
GTCCTGGCGCAGGCAGGGTGTCCATCAGCGTGGGGCTACGGCCCGGTGCTTGGCCGCACGGCATGCCGTGACTACGTGGTGTAGTCAAGAGCCGTAGCGGAACCAGCACGCTGAGCCGCGTCCTGAGCTTGTCGAAGGATAGGCCGAAGGCAGTATCGAAGCGTCCGAGTGGGCACGGGATTCGGCGGCGTGTCCGTTGGCGAGTAGTAGGGAGCCGCACCCCCTTCGACCGGGCTCAGGGCGAGCTTCGATACGCTGCTCCGCTGCGCTTCGCAGCTACTCAGGATGCTTCTACTCTGTGCCACTATCGTTAAGCTAGCATGCTGAGTAGGACGAAGTCCGTATCGAAGCGCGCGGGCGGACGCAGGATTTGACGTGCAGGGCGTCTCTGATGCGAGGCTCCTACTCCGCGGTGAGACCGTTGATCTCGTCCTCACGGCATTCGCAGTCGGTGCGTACCTCTTCCCCTCGGGTCAATGGGTCCTCGTAACAAGTGCGCGCGTGGGCGAGGCCTTTGCGGCAGGTCATGATGGGTGCGAGGCGGTGGGCAGAATAGGAGCCATAACTGGGCAGACGTTGGTCTTGGCACAGCCTTGTGTGCCGCCGCCTAGCAGCCCGTGCGGCGTGTGATATAATGGCAGTACGTATAGTCGAACTTGGAGGTCCGAGCTATGGCTGCCCTCAACGAGAAATACGTCATAAACGAGAAGGGTGAGCGCGTGAGTGTGCTTCTCGACTGGCAAGAATACCGGAGATTGCTTGAAGAGCTCGAGGAACTCGAATCTATCCGCGCCTTCGACGCTGCCAAGGCTTCGGGGGGCGAGGCCGTACCCCTCGAGCAGGCGATTGAGGAAATCGAGAACAAGCGGGCATGAGCTACTCGTTGTTCATCCTGCGCCGGGCTCAGAAGGAGCTAGGTGACCTCCCAGCGGAAGCCTATGATCGTGTGAGACAACAGATACTCGATCTCGCGCAGGAACCCAGGCCTCCAGGCTCTAGGTGACTTGCAGGGAGAGACGGCTGGCGGGTGAGAGCAGGAGACTATCGGGTCATCTACGAGATTGACGACGAGTCGCTGGTGGTGACCGTTATGCACGTTGGACACAGACGTGACGTATACCGCTGAGATTGGGGCACCGTGCAGAGCGATGTGCGCCGTAGCCGGAAGGCATGCCGTGCGGCTACGTGGTAGACGATGGCTCACTCCGCCGTGAGACCGTTGATCTCGTCCTCACGGCATTCGCAGGCGGTGCGTACCTCTTCCCCTCGGGTCATGGTCCCTTCGTAGGACTCGCTGCCGTGGGCCGTCCAGCCGGAGAGCACCAGCGGACAAGACCCGTCGGCGGGGATCCATTCCCCATCGTACTTCCGGGCGAAGTGCAGGTGGGTCGCGGTGGAGTAGCCCCCCTCGCAGGAGGGGTGTCCGATCCGCTGTCCCTGGTCCACCCTGGTACCGGCGGGCACACGCTCCTCGGCGGCCACGTGCATATAAAACAGGTTCCAGCCCGTTTCCTCGTGGCCGTCGCCGTCCAGGTCGATGACCACCACACCTTCGTCGCTGCGTACCACGAGTCCAGCGGCGACGGCCACCGTCCACTGAGCGGACATCTGGCAGCCCAGCTCCTCCGGCGTGATGAAGTCCACCGCGGCCCAGGCGCTGCCCTCATTCCAGGCCCCATGGGGGCCACCGGTGAAGTACCAGATGTGGCCGCTCTCCCAGGGCAGTCGCAGGTCTGGCTGCATCAGGTCTGACGGCAGGGAGGGGCCAGGATCGCCCTCGAAGGGATCGCCGAACAGCCCCCGGTAGGTCGCCACGAAGGAGTCCGGCCCATCGCCGCAGATGGTCTGCCACTCCTCCAACGTGGCGTTGTAGGCCAGGAAAGACTGCACGGCCGCCGTGCCCGCATTGATGCTCGGGTCGTACTGGGCACGGTCCCCCTCAAGGAGGTCGATGATCTGCCTTCCCCGGCCTTTCCAGTCGTAGTATCCCTTGTTCATCTGGTCGGCGGCCCAGGCCAGTTGAAAGAGGAGGGTCATCTGCCCTTCCTCCGTGGCGCCCAGAGGGTGCTCCAAGGCCCAGCCTCCAGGGTTGGGGTTGTCCAGCCAGCCGCTCTGGAACTCCATCATGGCCAGCAGGAGCCGGGGGCTCACGCTGTACCGCCGGGCCATCAACTGGACTATCTGGGGTCCGGTGAGTATATCCCCGCCCACCTGTTCCTCGTAGCTGTTGAGATACCCGGGCCTGGTCCCACAGAACGCCTCCACGTCGAAGCCCAGGTCAGAGGGCCCGTAAACGAACTTGCTGTCTGGGAGGAGGGGAGTGGAGGGGCCCAGGGGCAGGTCCAGGGAAGGGAGGGCCAACCTCTGCCCGACGTGCAGGGCGTTGGGGTCCTCCAGACTGTTGACCAGGATGATGTCGTTGGTGGAGCAATCGTACCTGGCGGCGATGAAGTCCAACGTCTCGCCCGCTTCCACGAAGTGGACGTAGGGTGCGGGGGTGGGCGTGGGTGCCGGCGTACGGGAAGTCGCCAGCAGAGGCTCAGGGGAAGCGGGGCCACTAGTACCGGAAGCGCTGGCCGCGGGCTCCTCAGGGGCCGGGGTGCGCACGCAGGCCAGGACAGTGGCCAGGAAAAGGAAGGCCAGGGCCAGCCGCAGAGGCAGCGAAGGGGCGATGTTGGGATGGGCGGGCTTTCGCACCGGTCTGGCTGCGGTGTGGTCGCGCTGCATTGGTCTTCTCATGGGCCGTCGTGTCAAACGCATTGCTCCCGATGCATCGCCGGCGCCCGCGCTGTGTGGGCCGTCGTGGACGGGATCGTGCGGATCTCGGCGATTATAGCTCAGGACGATGGTTGGGGAAAGTGGGGAAATGGGCTCTCTCCTTGTCCCCTGATGCTTCCCCTGCCGAGGCCAGTTGCGGCCACACGGCATGCCGTGCGGCCACGTCGTCCTCGCTCGTACACAATCCCGCCAGGCGGGGGGGTCGCGTGTGAGCGAGTTAGTGGTCGGTCCTCTCCTCACCCTGTGAGGCTGCTGGCCGCGTCCTGGGCAGTGATCACCAACTGCATCCACAGCCAAGGAAGAGAATGGGCATAGCTGGAGCAGCGGGGGCGCTATCCGTGTTTTTTGGGGCGTGAGGGGAGGTAGACGACTGGATAAGGCAATTGTGGTTGCGGGGAGGCTTCAACATCACGGGCCAGTCTCCGGGTGATGGGGAGTTGGGTCGGGGACTGGACAATTCTTACCGGGAGGCCGGATGGGGTTTCGGGCACACGTTTCCCGAGCTGGAGGTCCGTTCTATGCCCACCCCTTTTCCCTTGATCCGCATCGACTACATCTTCCATGCAGGGGACACGAGGGGCAGCCGCGCGTACGTGGGAGACAGGGGCGGCCCGGATCGTCGCTTGCTGGTGGCAAGACTGGGGTTCTGGCCTGGGCTTGGGAACCCCCTCGCCCGCTGCCCTGAGGCAAACCAGTGGCCACCATCCGGATCCGCTACCCTGTGTCCCCCAATCCGTTTTGTCGTCTACGCCCTGGCACTGCGACCTTCCCCACGAAGCACGGGCAGCCTTCCCCTGTGAAGCTGCGTCCGTACCATGGCGCCGATCACCAGCGCCAGCACGGCCACCAGCACAACGATTATCTCCAGGCTAAGCATTTCGGTCACCTCCTTCGAAAAACGTTTGTAGCGCTTCGGCCAGCACCCGGTCAAGGCCGGGCACT
>JBAVWD010000133.1:0-1818 GCA_049697655.1 Anaerolineae bacterium
CTACTATTCGAAGCGGTATCCTGTGGCAGAATCCGATACGAAGGAAGTGGAATCACCATAGCAGTGCGTGTGGCTGCTGTTTCTCACCGGACAGGCGCTGGTTATGGCCCGAACCGCGTGACAGCGCGGTCTGTTGAGGGCATTGCCGGAACTGCCCCTCGTGCAGATACGGCTAATGGGAACGAAGCTATTGGGATCCTGTGGTGTGGGGTAGACGGTGGGCCTGCCCAATGGAGGCACCCACGGCAACGTGGACAATACTGCAGCCAATCTTGATGAGCCCCAACGGGCGGTAGTCCGGCGGCCCGTGGAGAGGAAGGTGTTTCTTCAAGGACCAGCGGGGTCGGGGAAGACCACGGCGGGCGTAGAGCGGATGTTGCACCTGCTGGACACCGGCGTCCCGGCCGAGGCTATCCTGGTACTCGTGCCGCAGCGCACGCTGGCCACACCCTACTACGAGGCCCTCCACAGTCCTGACCTGGCCCCAGGGGGTCAGGTCACCGTGCTCACCGTAGGGGGCCTGGCCCGGCGGATGGTGGACCTCTTCTGGCCCCTCGTTGCCGAAAGGGCGGGGTTCGGCCATCCCCACCGGAAGCCCACCTTTCTCACCCTGGAGACGGCCCAGTACTACATGGCCCGGGTGGTTCGTCCCCTGTTGGACCAGGGATACTTCGAGTCGTTGGTCATCGACCGCAACCGGCTCTACAGCCAGATAATCGACGACCTGAACAAGGCCGCGGTGGTCGGCTTCCCCCATACGGAGATCGGCGAACGTCTCAAGGCTGCCTGGGGAGGCGATCCAGCGGAGAAACGTATCTACGACGAGGCCCAGGAGTGCGCGACTCGCTTCCGCCGATACTGCCTGGAACACGACCTCCTCGACTTCTCCCTCCAGATGGAGGTCTTCGTCAGGAACCTGTGGACGCTGCCTCTCTGCTGTGGGTACCTGCTGAACAGGTACACGCACCTCCTTGTGGACAACGTCGAAGAAGACACCCCGGTGGCCCACGACCTCCTTCGCGATTGGTTGCCTCACTGCCAGTCGGCACTGTTGATCTACGACGAGGATGCAGGGTATCGTCGCTTTCTGGGCGCGGATCCCGAGGGCGCGCAAACGCTGAGTCAGCTGTGCGACGAGACCGTGACCTTTGAGAGCTCCTTCGTCACCTCGCCCGACGTGGAGGCCTTCGCCTCTCGTCTGGCACAGAGCTTCCACAGGCCGGCGGAATCGGTCTCCGGCGACGTGCTGGCCGTGCTGAGCTATGAGTACCACCACTACCATCCTGAGATGCTGGATTGGGTGTCCGATGAGATAGCGAGGCTGATAGGGGACGAGGGCGTGCCGCCGGGAGAGATCGCCGTCCTGGCGCCCTTCCTCACTGACGCCCTCCGCTTCTCCCTCGTAAACAGGCTGGAGCAGCGCGGCGTACCCGCTCGCTCCCACCGTCCCTCCCGCGCCTTGAGGGAGGAACCCGCCGCCCGCTGCCTGCTCACGCTGGCCACCATCGGGCATCCTCAGTGGGGTATCTGCCCCAGTCGCTTCGACGTGACCTACGCCCTGATGTTGGCCATCGAGGACATGGACCTTGTTCGGGCGCAGCTTCTGGCTGAGATCGTTTTCCGGGTTCAGGGCAAGGTGCCGACGCTGGGCTCCTTCGACCAGATCAACCCCGAGATGCAGGAACGGCTGACCTACCTGCTGGGCGGACGGTACGAGACCCTGCGTCTGTGGATCGACGAGTACCTGAGCGGTCCCGAGGCGCACCTGGACCATTTCCTCAGCCGCCTGTTCGGAGAGGTGCTCTCTCAAGAGGGGTA
>JBAVWD010000134.1:0-1993 GCA_049697655.1 Anaerolineae bacterium
GCTATGGCCTGGGCGGTACGCAGATTGTCTCCGCTGAGCATAACAACCTGGAGCCCCATGTCGTGAAGCCGGGCGACCGCCTCAACGGACCCTTCCTTGACCGTGTCGGCTACGGCGATAATGCCCTCAACCTTGCCATCGAGCGCAAGCAACATGGTAGTCTTGCCCTCCGACTGAAGCCGGTCCATCTCCTTCTCCGCCGTCCCCAGGCCAACGGCATGGTTCTCCATCAGAGTCCGATTCCCCAGCAGGACCTTCTTTCCATGCAGTGACACCACAATCCCCTGCCCGACAACAGCCTCGAAATCCTGGGCTTCGTCCAAAACCAAGCCTTGAGCCTCTGCAGCCTCCACGATGGCCTCCCCCAAGGGGTGTTCCGAGCCCTTCTCAGCGCTGGCCGCCAACCGCAGCACCTCATCCTCAGTGATGGAGCCAAGGGCCACCACGTCCGTCACCCGTGGGTGCCCCGCGGTGATAGTCCCCGTCTTGTCCAGCACCACTGTGTCCAGCGTTCCAGCCCTCTCCAGACTCTCGCCGCTCTTGATCAGGATACCCCGCTCAGCACCCTTTCCGGTGCCCACCATCACCGCTGTGGGTGTGGCCAGACCCAGGGCACACGGACAGGCGATGACCAGCACCGCCACCATGTTGATCAACGATCGTTCCAGGCTCGCCCCACCCAGGAGAAACCAGGCCAGGAAGGTGAAAACGGCAATCCCGATGACGGCAGGCACGAAAACCCCTGCCACCCTATCGGCCAGCCTTTGCACCGGCGCCTTGCTCCCTTGAGCCTGCTCCACCAGTCGCACAATCTGCGCCAGGACAGTGTCCTTACCCACCTTGGTGGCCTGGAACTTGAAGCTGCCGGTCTTGTTGATGGTGGCTCCGATGACCTCGTCGCCCACCTCTTTCGCCACCGGCAGGCTTTCGCCCGTGATCATGGACTCGTCAACCGACGAGCGACCCTCCACCAACGCCCCGTCCACCGGTATCTTCTCACCGGGGCGAACGAGGACCAGGTCGCCGACCGAGACCTCCTGCACAGGCACGTCCATCTCCTGCCCATCCCGGAACACGCGGGCGGTCTTCGCTCGCAGACCCAGCAGTCTCTTCATGGCCTCAGATGTCCGGCCTTTGGCCTTGGCCTCCAGGTACTTACCCAGGATGATCAAGGTGATGATCAAGGCCGCGGTCTCGTAGTAGACGTGCCCGCTGATGAGGAAGGTCGCTGCCAGGCTGTAGAAGTAGGCTGCCGAGGAGCCCATGGCGATCAGCGTATCCATGCCAGCCGAACGCTGCTTGAGCGACTTCCAGGTCCCGCGATAGAACTGCCGGCCAACGTAGAACTGCACCGGTGTGGCCAAAGCAAGAAGGACGTACTTGCCCCAATCAAGGTGCGGCAGCAGGTGCAGATCCATTCCCATGGACAGCACGAAGGTGGGAATGGTGAAAATGAGGCCAACGATCAGCAGATGCCTTTGTCGCCTGATCTCCTCCTCGCGTGCCCGGGCCTCGACGTCCTCGGCCTGCATCTCATCGTCAACCAGGATGACGCCATACCCGGCGTCCTCGATCGCTCTCTTGATAGCGTCCAAGCCCACCACAGACGGTACATATTCCACACTCGCCATTTCACTGGCCAGGTTGACGTTGGCCCGCAGAACACCGTCCACCTTCCGCAAGGCGCGTTCCACGTTCTGCACGCAGTTGGCGCAGGTCATGCCTGTGATGGGTAAGTCTATGGTGGCCGTGGCCACATCGTACCCGGCATCGCGGATGGAGCCCACGAGACCCTCGCCCCCCACCACGCTGGGGTCGTAGCTGATGACCGCCTTCTCACTCGCCAGGTTTACTCGGGCTTCTCGCACACCTTGCGTTTTGCCGAGACTACGCTCTATGGTCAGGGCGCAGTTGGCACAAGTCATGCCCGTCACGGGCAAGACCACTTCCTTTTCTGCCATTTTGCATTCTCCCCACACCGGGCTCGGGCACG
>JBAVWD010000135.1:0-7668 GCA_049697655.1 Anaerolineae bacterium
CCTCCTGAGTCTCTGGGATACCTCTATCCTAATGGATTCCGCTCAAACCTGCAAACGTTTGAGCCAGTCTTCCACTGGTCCTTCGAACTCCCGCTTTGGTTCGCGGAGCATCATGTCTCTGACGGCCTGCCGGACGTCCTTGCCTGCGAAGAGCACCTGGTACACTTGCTCGGTGATAGGCATTTCCACGCCGTACCGCTCAGCCAGCGTCCTGGCGGCTTTGGTGGTGTTCACGCCCTCTGCCACGCTGTTCATGGTGCGCTCCACGTCCTCCAGGGTCCGCCCTCTGGCCAACTCCTCCCCCACGTAGTGATTCCTGCTGTGCCTGCTGGCACAGGTGCACACCAGATCACCCATCCCCGCCAGTCCCGAGAAGGTCAGTGGGTTGGCCCCGGCCGCAACCCCCAGTCTGGCGATCTCCGCCAGCCCACGGGTCATGAAGATGGCCTTAGCGTTCTCGCCGTAGCCTAGCTGGTCGGCGGCCCCTGCCCCCAGGGCGATGATGTTCTTCAGCGCACCGCCCAGCTCCACCCCGATGACGTCGTCATGAGTGTACACTCTGAACTGCCGGGTCATGATCGTGTCCCGGGCAAACTCCGCCACCTCGTCGCTCCGCGAGGCGATCACCGTGCCGGTTGGCAAGCCAGCGACGATCTCCCGCGAGAGGTTGGGGCCTGAGAGCACGCAGATCCGGTCACCGGATGCTGGGCGCAACCCCTGGGCGATGACCTCCGACATGCGGAGGGCCGTCTCTTGCTCCAGTCCCTTGGCCGCGCTGAGGACAATGGTCTCGCTCTGGAGAAAAGGCCGCACCCATCCCACGTTCTCCCGCATCCGCTGCGCAGGCACCACCAGCAGCAGAATGTCGCAGGGGTTCAGCGCTTCCTCCAAGGAAGAGGTGATGGTGAGCGCATCGGGAAGGATCACGCCGGGCAAGAAGCGCCTGTTCTCGCGAGAGGAGCGAAGCGTCTCGGCCTCTTCCGGCGTCCGCGCCCACAGCGAGGTGTGGTGTCCCGCGCGGGCCATCAACACCGCCAGCGTCGTGCCCCAGCTGCCCGTGCCTACGACGGCGATGCGCCTGCTCTCGCCCACTAGGCCTTCTCTTCCCCTATCTTCTTGGCCGGCTCCCCGATACGCCGCTCCGTGCCCTGGAGGAGACGTTTGATGTTAGGCCGGTGAGACCAGAGAACCAGACTGCCCACAGCCAGCGCGAAGGCCAGGTGCTCCACGGGCTGGTGGAAGTAGAGCACCCCGATCAGCAGCGCGGGGGACATGAGGAACACGATGAGCAATGAGGTGACCGAGGCGTAGCGCAGCAGCACAAAACCTATGAAGGCGCTGGAAAGCCCCACCACCAGACTCGGCCAGGGGGCCATGAAGAAGTAGGCACCCATGGAGGTGCCGGTGCCCGCGCCGCCTCGGAAGCCAAGGTAGACTGAGTAGTTGTGGCCTACCACGGCGGCGAAGCCGGCGAGGGCCACTGCCAGCTCCGTGCCCAGCAGCCACCTGCCCAGCACCACGGCCACCGCACCTTTGAGGACGTCGAGGCCGATGCTCACCGCGGCAGCCTTCTTTCCTGCGGTGCGCAGGACGTTGGTCCCCCCGGTGCGGCCGCTGCCGTACTGGGTTACATCCACGCCTCTGGCCCGGCAGACGATGTAGCCGAAGGGTATGGAGCCCAGGAGATAGCCCAGAAGGATGACCGCCGCGTACTGGATGACGAGCAATGTAACTGACCTCCTTTAGATGGAACCCCAGAGTCGGGGAGAAGTTACCGTCCACAACGTCAGCGGCGGCGGTCATCTCCACCCATGGACGCGCCGCCCTCGCGGTGGACATGACGGGATTGTAGGGCGAAAGCACCACTCCCGCAAGGAACCACCTGGCGTGAAGCCGGGAGAAAAGCCTGTGCACCTGACAGGATGGGAGACGCCGGGGCGGCATGGCCCACAGCATACCTCCCGAGAGTCGCATCTGGTCACGAGAACCAGACCGAGTTACAATACTCGGTGTACCTTAGCGTCGTCCTTCGTGAGGAGTTTCAGACCGCTGCGCTAGTAGGCAGCGGTGGAGGCAGGCATGCGTGCATCCGACAAGCCAATAGGTCTCCACGTCAGCATTGGAACTGCTCCCAGCGGCACTGCAACCCTGGAGCAGGAGTTGCGGCTCCTGAAAGCAGCGCTTCTCTACGCCGATTCCGTCAAGCTCTACAGCGTCACTGCAAGCATGCTGACCATGGCTCTGCGGGTTGGTGACGTTGGGCACACGCTTCAGCTGGAACTTCTGCACAAAGTCATCCCCTATCTGCGGTCAAGTGCAGAAGCCAGGCAATTACAGGAGGGCATCCGAAGGTATGAGCGCAGCCTAAGAAACAAGCATCCACCTCACCATGAACTGGCGAGCCGGAGAGTGTTCCGCGAGACACTGAATGAGCACTGGACCAGACTGAAGCGGGCAGCGGTCGAGCTAAGCCGGACTGCGGGGATTGCCGGCATACAGCAAGCCGTTGACTTGGGTCTGCTAGAGCTGCACACCTTCGAGGGCACGGATACCGATGAAATGTGCCTGGAGTTCATGGCAGATTGCATCGCCGCGGCCTCACAGTCGCCTGTGGCGCGGCAACGTGCCTCTGCGATGGCCGCTCGCGACAAGGACATCATCGCAGAGTTGGTGGAGAGGGTGAGCAGTGCCGTTTCTGACAGCTCAACGTACCCTCTTCTCGACGGCGAGACAGGCGAGCTTGTCAGAGCATTGATCAATGAAGGGAAGATAGATGTGCGTGACGCCACCGTGCGCCGGGCACGAGAAGTCCACCTCGCAGGACATCTCTTGGGGGGACTGCCTCTTTTCGAAGAAGCCTCGGTTGAGGAGATCCTTGACATCCGCAAGGAGCTCGAGAGACCGCTGATCAGATTCCGTGGTGCAGTCAGTGAGTTCTCGGATCAGATAGGCGAAACACCATGGGACGCGGATTTCAAGGCTGAGAGCGAGAGAGTGTTTCGCCGCGATGTCGCGCCAACGATGCTTGACATCGAGGACATGGTGAAGTCCAACAGCTATCTGGCAACCCTGATCCGAAAGGCTAGTGTTCCCGTTCTCGCTGCACCAGGGGGGCCTCTTCTGAGCATGGTGGTTTCGCGACTGTCGTCTCTTCCCGATGAACTCGCGGTGACCATGGCGCTTCTGATTCCATTCGCGGCCATCGCCCCCGTGATCTACGACGCTCACAAGTGCTGGCAAGAGAAGCAGCAGACAATCGAGCAGAATCGGCTCTTCTTCTACTACGAGGCAGGAAGGCAACTAGGGAGTCAGGGGCTACGCAGTGATCGCAGCGTGGGATGAGTTCGCGCAGCTGCCAACGGATACGCGCCGCTGAGAAGCTTGCCGTGGTCGCACAAAACCAGCGAAGGAGGAGAAGGAGATGCACTCCACCAAACTCCAAAGGCTGTCCTTGATCGTGGTCGTGGCCCTTTTTCTCAGCGGCACCCTGGCCTGCGACCTGTTCGGCGGAGACGCAGGCCCAGCGAAGCCACAAGTGAACTGTACGTCGCCCGTCGGCGCCATCGAGTTAGAGGTCGGCCAACAGGTCGAAATAGTCTGCATGGTCGAGGACCCCAAGGGGGTGGCCAGCGTCGAACTGGCTGTGGACGGCGTGCTCTATGCCACCCAGGAGAGTCCCAACCCCGAAGGAGAGCCGCTGTGGAAATTCGTGGAGTCATGGGCGGCGAAAGCTGACCCAGGCATCCACACGCTGACCATCACGGCCTATAACGTGGACAAGGTATCCAGCGACCCCGTGACCATCTCCGTGACGGTTGTGGGAGGGGGCGCAGCCGAAGCCACCACCGAAGTGACTCTGGCCACCAGCACACTTGCTCCAGGGACAACCTCAACCGTACCACCTCCAGGCACGACACAAACCGTATCGGCTCCAGTGCCCACGCCGACGACGGGTGCCCCGATGCCCACCAGGACGACGGCAGCAGCACCGACAAACACCCCCGCCCGACCTCCAATGGCAACAAACACGCCCGTGCCGCCGCCAACTAGCACACCGGTACCGAGCCTACCGGACCTTATCGTCTACGCGATATACCTCGACCGAGATACGGTCCCCTATGGCGAGACCGTTCATGCGACGGTCGCGGTCGTGAACCAGGGGAACGCCCCCGCCGGGGCCTTCAGGGTAAGTTGGGACTTCGGAAGCGGGAGCGGTGGGCAGAATGTGCCGTGCTGTCTGGGCCCAAACCAATCCTACAGCCTGGAGTGGGATTCCCTGCCACTCTACGCCTCTTACAACACCTGGGCCATGGCCGACGAGAGCCAGGTGGTGCAAGAGAGCAATGAGGGTAACAACAGGCTGGCACGCTGGGTCAGCGTCGAGTCGCCCACGGTAGACCTGCGGTTGACATGGGTCGCCATACCGGATCGCACTTTCTCGGGCCAGCAGATTTACGTACAAATCGGTGTCGAAAACAGCGGAAATGGTCCTGCCGGGCCGTTTGTCGCGCGGTGCGTAGTCTGCTCCCAAGAATGCGAGTGGGTTGTTGACGGGCTTGGCCCGGGAGAAGAACAGAGCCTCCCTTCGCGCAGTGCCACTGTCTACCCTCCTTGCGACTGGCAATGCGTCATCGATCCCGCCAACAGCGTGCCGGAGTCCGACGAGGACAACAATACCATGCAGCACCGCATCGACCTCATCTCTTAGGCATACTGGACTGTGGGCGCGACGGAGAGCTTTCAGGGAGGAAGGCCGCAATCCACGCCTCGCAACTGAGATGCTGGGCGTCTTCCAGGACGGTCAAACAGTGCTCGACGGCAGGCCCGACGTGGACCGGACATACCTCATCGGCGCCGAGAAACACATATGGGCTACCTTCGAGAACGCGATGGCTGGCGAAGACGCCGTGCGCGAGCCTGCGATCTCGGCCATCAATATGTTGGGCGAGTGAGGGGACTAGATCTATCACGAGCTCCTGTGGCGGCGCGACCAACCTCCCGACCGACCGGCCATGCTTCGGACTGGGGTTCTGTCACTCAGTCAACACGTGTGACCACGCTACCAGCCCCCTGGTCTCACAATCAGTCGCTCCTCGTCGGTATTTCCTATTCTTGGGCGAACTCCGCCCCCTGGAAAACACTGTACATCACCATACACGCGCCTTTGCGCCAATTCGGCCGCTGTGATAGGATATGGACACCTGCCAACGGATACGCATGGCACAGCAGATCACCGTGGTCGCACCTAACCAGCGAAGGAGGAGAAGGAAATGCACTCCACCAAACTACAAAGGCTGTCCTTGATCCTGGTTGTGGGCCTCATACTGAGCGGCGTCCTGGCCTGCGACCTGTTCGGCGGAGGGGCAACAAAGCCGACGGTAACCGTATCCTCGCCAGAGAGCTTCGCCATGGTGCGGGTCGGTGCAGAGGTGGAGGTGGTTTCGACAGCCAGAGACACCAAGGGAGTGACCAAAGTGGAGCTGGCGGTTGACGGGGTGCTCTTCAGCACCGAAACCAGCCCCAGCCCTCAAGGAGACACTTCGTGGACCCAAACCCAGACCTGGGTAGCAACTGACCCTGGCGTTCACAACCTGGCCGTCACGGCATACAACGTGGATGGCGTCGCCAGCGACGCCTCGAATGTAGAGGTGAGGGTCGTTGAGTACGCTGGGCCTGGAGCTACGGGCGCAGTGACTCTGGCGACCAGCACACCGGCAGAGGCCGGGGCCACCGCAACCTTACCACCT
The DNA here is from genome assembly GCA_049697655.1 of Anaerolineae bacterium. Classification (GTDB taxonomy): domain Bacteria; phylum Chloroflexota; class Anaerolineae; order UBA7937; family B3-Chlor; genus JAUVXJ01. The sequence continues at coordinate 5,748 of JBAVWD010000135.1, forward strand.
CCAGGGTCAACTGCGACCACATCTCCTCCAGCCCCGACGCGGACGACAGCCGCTGCGCCGCCTACCAACACGCCGATCCCACCGCCCACGAACACGCCGGTGCCGCCGCCACCGCCCACCAACACCCCGGTGCCGCCGCCACCGCCCACCAACACCCCCGTGCCGCCGCCACCCCCCACGAACACGCCCGTGCCGCCGCCTCCGCTGCCTGATCTCGTCATCAAGGAGTTGAACCTGAACCCGTGGCCTTACTGGTCACAGTCCAGCCATATGACCATGCGCATCTCCAATTCTGGCAGCGGCGACGCGGGGCCTTTCACAGTGTGGTACAATTGGGGACCAGATGGCGACGCCAACACGTGCAAGGACGTGATCCCAGGCCTCGCCGCCCTGACGTGGACTGTGTACGAATGCGACGTCGGCCCCTTCTGGTACTCCTATACGACGCAGGGCATCGTTGACTTCGGCTCCGAGGTGCAGGAGAGCGACGAGGGCAACAATACTTTTGACCTGCCCGTCGAAGCTGGGTAGTCCAAAGTCAAGTCGCAATACCATCCGCCGCTCGGCCGTGCAGGCCATGCCCTGCACCTCCCAGCAGTCGCATCGAGCACCTGTTTGGCGAGCTAGGGTCTGGCGCTTACCCTTCGGACTTGGACTCTTAAGGGCGTAGGTGTCGGCCTGCCCCGTTGGTCTCACAACTGTGCGACGGCAAGGGGTTGCTGGCTGTCACACGGTCGGCTGCGCCATAACGCCCCTGTCCAGCGCTGGTCGTATGATCACCCGGACCCCCGCTCGCATAGCTGGATGAAGGAAATGCGGTTATGTCAAGACTACTAATCTGCTTGCTGTTGTCCCTGCTGCTGCTGGCCACAGTTCTGGCCTGCAGTCTGCCCTCCGTGCTGCCGGAGGAAACCCCTTCCAGCGCCACCCCCGCCGCTGTAACCGCGGCCGCCATGGTCTTCACGCCCACCAGGACCGCTACCCCCCAGCCCACCGAAACTCGAGAGCCGCCTGGCACAGCCACGGCCACACCCCTCTCCCCTTCACCGACGCCCACCGAGATCTGGCAAATGCAACTGGAGGATCTGCCGCCCATGACCCTTCAGGACTGGCCCCGGCCCGCACAAGACAACGGCCTCTGTATCCACTTCATCCCCGAGCAGTACCACACTCCAGAGCACCTGGACCAGCACATCTCGCGTCTGGTGGACATGAAGATGAAGTGGACGCTGTTCGTCTACGCGGATGAGATACAACTGGAGATGGCCGCCCCGAAGTTCAGAGACGCCGGCATCACCGTGGTCTGGCGGAAGATGCTCTACCCCGGCGACAAGTACTTCGACTGGGGCCGCGACGTCCAGGTCTTGCAGAGCCTGGGCATGCCACCCTACATCCAGATCTATAACGAGCCCAGCGTGGAGGTGCTCTGGGAGGAGCCACCGCTACGCCAGGAGGCCTTCATGGATGACCTCCTGAAGGCGGCCCGCGACGTCTACAACGCCGGAGGGTACGTCGGGCTTCAGTTCGTCGAGCCCCAGTGGCTCAGGGAGGCGCTGTACCAGTTCAGGCTCCACGGCGGAGAAGCCATCTTCCAGCGTATGTTCTTCGTGCCCCATCCCTATGGACTGAACCACCCGCCGTCGTACCAGGAGGACCTCAATGCCGCGCTGGGGTTCCTCACCTTCGCCCAGGTGTTCAGGGAAGAGATCGGCTTCGTGCCCCCGATGATCGCTGGAGAAGGCGGGTGGAAGTACGGTGCCACCGACGACAACCGCTTTCCCAAGATCGACGACCAACTGCACCGCGACTATCACGTGGACGTCTTCAACTGGTTCCGCACTGGGACCCTCTCCAGCGGCCAGCCCCTCCCCGACTACCTCTTCGCCTTCTGCCCCTGGCTTCTGGCCTCCAAGATGGACGA
>JBAVWD010000136.1:0-4113 GCA_049697655.1 Anaerolineae bacterium
GACCAGATGTAGTGCTCTTGATCTTGCCTGACGGACCCACATCTAGTAAGATTCGAAGAGGCGGGCCGCTGGATGTCCCGCCTCTTGTGCATCATGGCGACCTGTAGCCGCGGGAGAGGCGGAGTGAGGGGCGGAGATTGCGGAGCAGACCTTCTTCCACAGCGCCGAGTCGGGGGCGCGTATCCTCGAGACCAGTTGGTGCTCGGGACGCCGGATTTCGTCCCTGCCCCGCGTGGCGACCGCCAGTTGGTGGAGAAGGGCGGCATGGTGAGTTCAGAAGACAAAGCGCTGGCCGTGCACGCGCTCCTTCTTGAAGAGTACGGGCATCACGAGTGGCGCTCACACCATGATGCCGTCAGCGAGTTGGTGCGTACGATTCTCTCCCAGAATACCTCCGACGTGAACAGCGATCGGGCCTTTGCCCGCCTTCAGAGCAGGTTTGCCACCTGGGAACAGCTTCTTCTGGCGGGCGCGGAGGAGATCGTCGAGGCCATCCAGCCTGGCGGCCTGGCGTGGATCAAAGCTCCTCGCATCCAGAAGGCGTTGCAGGCGATCCTGAAGGAGCGGGGAGAGCTGAGTCTTGATTTTCTCAAGGACATGGATATCCAGGAGGCGAGCGCCTGGCTGGTTTCTCTGGAAGGGGTGGGGCCCAAGACCGCGGCGTGTGTGCTGCTGTTCGCACTGGGGCGACCGGCATTACCAGTTGACACCCACGTTCTTCGCGTCAGTCGACGATTGGGGTTGATAGGGCCTCGCGACTCGGCCGAGAAAGCCCACATCGTGCTAGGGGACCTGCTGCCGGATGAGGCGGTCTACGACTTTCATGTCAACATGGTGACCCACGGGCGCCAGGTGTGCCGCGCGCAGCGACCTCGGTGCGATGCCTGCTGCCTGGCCCCGCTCTGTGACTACCTGCATAAGTCGAGATGAGTAGAAGAGACAAGACTGCCAGAACAAGTCACCCGCTGGTGATATACAGACGATTGGCCAGCTACTACGGGTGGCCGTCAGTCTGGTTGCTGGTGGTGTCGGGGGGCTTGCTGGTATGGGACCACCCAGCGCTTGAGGGCCTGCGGCTGGCCCTTACCTTGGCCGCACTTCTCTCACTCACCCTGCTTCTGTTGACCTTCGTCATGAGCAGGCTGGCCTCTGTGCGGTGCGGGGAGGACGGCCTGTCCGTCCAGTTGCCCCTTTATCGTGTGCACGTGCCCTATGACACCATCACTGCGACCCGCACGGCAGCACTGGGCACGCTCTTCCCTCCCTCGCGTCAGCCGTTCACCTCTCGTGCCTTCCTGAACCCTCTCTGGCAGCTGCCGACGGTGGTGGTGGAGGTGGAGTGGCTGCCGCAGCCGAGGTGGCAGCTGGGGCTGTGGATGGACTCGCGCATGATCCTCAAGGGCGCGCTGGTCCTGCTGGTGAAGGATCACAGGACATTTCGGGGTCAGATCGACGAGGCCATGATCCGCTGGCGAGCGGCCAGGCAAGCAGTTGAGGGGTGAGTCATCCCGGGGCCGGGGCAGCATTGCCCAGTCGGGCGGTCAGGCCACGGAAATCTGCGAACCCTGCGGCGTCTTGAACACGTCGATGCGCACGGGGAAGGAGTCCTTCAACTCCTCGATGTGGGTAATGACCAGGATGCGTTCGAAGTCGTCCTGGACCGAGCCGATGGCCTCCACCAGCCGCTCCCGGCCCTGGGCGTCCTGAGTGCCGAAGCCCTCATCCACGATCAGCGTCTGGAGCCTCGCTCCGGCCCGCCGCGCCAACAGTTTGGACAGGGCCACGCGGATGGCGAAGTTGATGCGAAAGGCCTCGCCTCCGGAGAAGAGAGAGTAGCTCCTGGGACCGAGCTCGTCTGCCACCTCGATATCCAGCGTTTCCACGGCTTTGCCCTCAAGAGTCTCGCGCTGGCTTTTCAGGCGTACGTTGAGCCTGCCATCGGTCATGCGACCGAGCAGACGATTCGCCTCCTCTTCTATCTCCGGAATGACGGCTTCGATGATCATGGCCTGGATGCCCTTCTTTCCGAACGCGAGGCGCAGTTCGTCGTAGATCGTTTTCTCTTCCTGGGCCTCTCGCTCCTCCAGAATCTTGCTGTCCTTCTGCTGTTCCAGGTAAGAGCAGTGGTCCAGTTTCTGCTGGGCTGCGCCCAGAGACAAACGGGCATGGGCCTCCTCGACCTGTATGTCTCTCACCAGGCGGATTTGATCCTCCAGACCCTTCGTGGCATCCTCCAGTTGGGCCACCTGTTCGCTGAGAGACAACGTTCTCTGTGAGAGGGCCTGCAAGGCGTTGCGGAGATTTGCAGCGCGTTGTTCTCGCTCCAGCAGCCTTTCACTCTCTGCCCTCATGCCCTCGCTGGCGGCGTCCAACTCTCTCTGCTCTTTTTCGAAGGGAGCCATCTTGGACAGTGTCTCACGTGTCCTCTCGTGCTCGTCTGCATCGTAGCCGAGTTGTGCGATCGCGAGCTCCAGCTCAGCCAGTCCTTGGCGTGCGTCGTGAGCGAAGTCGTCGTTCTCCAACCGCTGGTCGAGGGTCACCAGCGTGGTCGTGACCTCCTCCAGCTCCGCTTTTGTGGCCGGTGCACCCTCCAGACTGTTGGACATGGAGGCTTCCTCGCCCTGCAAGGAGGAGAGCTTCCTCAGGTCGGCGTCGGATCGCTCTCTCGCCTTACGGGTCTCGCGCATGGATTGCTCCAGGCGCTTGATGGAGGCGGAGTTCTCTCGGAAGAGGTCTCCCTTCTCCTTTCCTTCAGTGGCGTAGCTCTGCTCGATGTGCTCCCTCTCTTCCGCCTGTAGCTCCGAGCCGCACAGAGGGCAGGTGGCTTCTGCGTCCTCGAGAAGGTCCAGCTTGTCCTTTAGTTGGTCCATCTCCAACCTCAGTTGCTCGTTCTGCGCCTCCAGGGAGGCTATCTGGTTGGACAGTTCCTGTTCCTCTCGGAGCAGTTCCTCTCTGGCCTCCTTCCGTTCGTCGAGTTGAGCGAGCCTGGCCCGCACTTCTTCCAGCTTCTTCTGTGTCGATTCCGTTCGGGCGAGGGTCTCCTTCAGAGCGGCAGCTCTTGAAGCCTGGCGCTCTCGCTCCAAAACGAGCTCATTCCTGGCTGTGTCCAGGACTCGCTGAACCTTTGCCCGCTGCTCGTTCAAACGTGACCGCTGGGTAAGCTGGCGGGACAGCTCTTCATCGTCCTTCCTGGCCGCAACCAGTGCCGCGTAGCCGTGTTCGATCTCCTCTCGCCGGTCAACGATCTCCATGTAGGCGACGATCCTTTGCTGTGTGAGTTCTACGTCCTCGGTGGTCTGAGTTAGTTCCGATTCCTGTTGCTCCTTCTCGGCCACTAGATCTCTCAATTGATCCCGCCTGAGTTCCAGTTCCTTCTTCTGCTCGCGCAAGTCTCGGAGTCTGTCCTCCTCGGCCAGCAGTCTCGTCCGAAGTTGTGAGGAGACTTGCTCTGCCTCCTTGAAGTTCTGCTCATACTGCGGCCTGTGGGCAAGTTCCTTCTCTACCTCGCCCAGGGCGGCCTTGATCTCGCGCAACCGAACCTCGTTTTCGCTGGCACGTTCCTTGGCTCTTTCCTCCAGTCTGTCGTAGTGGCTCAAATCCAGGATCTCGCCCAGGATCCGCTTGCGATCAGCGGGAGCGTGGGAAGTGAACTCGTCGGCCCGACCTTGCAGGAGATAGGCCGAGTTGATGAAGGTTTCGTATTCCATGTGCAAGGTCTCGATAATCGCGGCCTGCGTCTGGCGGATGGTATTGCCCGTTAGAGAGCGGAACTCGCCTTCATCCAGAATCTGGAACTCCAGCGAGGTGCGTCCTTTGGCCCCATTCCTCGCTCGCTGTCGAAGGACACGATAGTGGTTTTCCGCCAGCACGAACTCGAAGTCCACCTCCATGTGCCTCGCACCCAGGTGGATCAAGTCGTCGTCTCGCGGGGTGCGCGCCTTGCCCCACAGCGCCCAGGTCATGGCGTCTATGATGGCGGACTTGCCGTGGCCGTTGTCGCCTGCCAGACAGGCCAGATGGATGCCGGAGAAGTCCAGCGTCGACACCTGGTCGCCATAGCACATGAAATTGCGCATCGCCAACTTGACCGGAATCATGCTGGAAACTCCTCCC
>JBAVWD010000137.1:0-1559 GCA_049697655.1 Anaerolineae bacterium
CAGAGCACTGGCCAGACAATTGAAGCCATAGGCGCGGCTGTGGGTGCATCAGACAGAGCCGGGGTAGGAGAACCCAGCGCTCCTGCTGCGGGGATTAAGGCTCCGGTTCCTCAGGAGGAATCGCACAGGGGCCGCGTTTGGGAGTCCCTGGACCCAGGAGGCGGTCTTCGGTGAGGGCTGAGCGAGCGGTTGCGGACGGGATGTGAAGAAGGCTGAGCACCCGTTGGGACATGTGATCGCGATTGGCTTCCGTTACTTCGAGGATGGTCACCTGGGGAAGCGCTTTGAGGTCATCTACCCAGCGGTTCGGGGCCTTCATGACAGTGCCCACCACCATGCTGTCACCTTCAATGGCAGCCAGGACAACCTCGCGGAATCGTTGTGAGAAGAGCTCCATCTTGCCTATCTCATCCACTACAACGCACCGTCCGTTGGCCACGGCTTGAATCAGAGCTGCCACTCCTATCCCTTCTAGGTCTCTCAGGTTCACGCCGTATTTGCTCACCCGTGGAGGCCCCTTGGCATCTACGTGAGACAGGATGCCCCCCTCGCCGTCCAGAGTAATGATCTTGAAGCCTTGACGACGGCCGCCCTCTTGTATCTCGGCGGTATAAAAGCCTCCAGCGGAGTCCCCCAGGCTTTCTGCAATCTCCTTTATGATAGTGGTCTTGCCCACGCCTGGGCGACCGGCGAGCAGGATTGTGCGTCCCATCGCTTCCTCACAGTCTGAAGGTGTCCTTGTTGATGGTGGCGACGTCTAGGAACTCCTCATTGACCTCGGTGCCGATGCTCATCCGGGCGTCTTTGGCCATTGTCCACTGCTGGGCCTTCCATGTCAAGGCCAGGCAAAGCAGATGCGGTAGAACCAGCCGAAGTCGATCAAGGTTCGATGATGCTGGAGTGGGAGCAGCGGACTTGGTTACCGTGCTGGTCACCAGCTGATGAGGACATCTTGGCCCAAGCAGAAGAGCGGCTTGACTCTTGGTTGATTCTGTGCTAACATGCTCAGAGAAGCAGCCGTCGTTTGAAGCCGCGAGAGGAGCATCAACGGCGAATCGTCTACGGAGGGAGGACGAGATCATGCGGACACGAGAGAAACGATGGGGACTCCTGGCGTTCGTGACAATGGCACTGGTCATCGTGGCGCTGCTTTCCTTCAACTCGAGCGCCTGGGCCACCCCGGCTCAAGAACACGCTCAGCAGCAAAGCGTGCCTCCAATCAAGACGGCCGACATGACGGTGGTCTGTCCGGGCGAGCAGTTCGTCTTCGAGATCAGCTTCAGGGCTGGCCCGGAACACTGGTCCGACGTGGTGGTCACGGACAACCTCGATCCGGCACTCAGGATCGATGAGGTCTGGACATCCCACCCCACTGCTTCCGTTTCCGTTGTTGGGCAGTTGGTCACAGTGGACGTGGGCGACGTCACGGCGGGGACAACGGTGACCGTCAGGATCACCTGTACCGTCCGCGATACAGCGCCTGCGGGGTTCCGGATTGACAACACGGCCTCGGTGGTGGTCGAGGACCCGTCGCTGGTGTTCGACCCCAGTGCGTACAT
>JBAVWD010000138.1:0-1748 GCA_049697655.1 Anaerolineae bacterium
TCCGTGAGGTGCTGGAGGCCTTCGCGGGGCGTCTGGGACTGGAGATCGAACTCAAAGGACCGGAGCCGGAGTCGGCCGAGATAGTTGCCGCCTAATTGCAGCACTTCCGGCATCTCTGGGATACGATGGAGGTTACGTCTTACGAACCTGCGCTGCTGTTGGCTATAGGCCGGCGCTGCCCGGGGTTGGCGACCGACTTGCTCGTGCGGCGTTCTGAGGACTGGATGAAGCTGGACGTGGTGGCATACGTCGCGGTGCAGACCGGCTGGCTGGCTGGCGCCAGGGCCGTACATCTTCATCCCACCCAGTTGTCAGCCGAGGTGGTGAGCGCCGTGCGTGCAACAGGCCTGGAAGTACATTCGTGGGATGTGAACGACGCCGGCTCGCTGCAGATGATGAAGCAGCTGGACATACCCAAGTTCGACACCGACGACCTTCGTCTGGCTCTCCAGTTCCGTCGAGGTCTGGACGGTTAGGGTAAGCGAAACACAGAAGGGATTGCCCGCGCGGACATCCGAAGCGGATTGCCGGGCGATGGCTCCAGGAGTGTGGACACGTCTGTGATGGGGGTGGCGGCCTTCTTCGTCCCAGTCATCATGCGGATCGAGGACAGAAGGGTGGACCCTGTTGTCACGCTTTGACCTTGGCTTGTCTGCTAATGTATAATAAGAGCACCGGGGAAGGTGCTCCGAACTAGTGGCCGAAGGGAGGCTGTGAAGCATGAGCGAACGCGCCTGCTGCGTCTGTCAAGAGCCGCTGACAGGGGAAGCGAGGACCATCGGCAAACGCTGCTACTGTCCAGCTCACTACGCCAAAGTGACCCGCGGAAGGGATCACTTCTGGCAGTCGGGTTGGGTCTTGGTGGCAGCTCTGATCGTGTTCATACTTCTCGTCGTGGGCGTAGACACCTTCGCCCAGCCGACACTAGAGGGAGGGCTGCTCCTCGCCGCAGGCATAGCCCTGGCCCTCGTGCCCGCCCTCATCTGGTTGCTCTTCTTCTACCTTCAGGATCGGCTGGAACCCGAGCCCAAGCGGTATGTGATCGGCGTGTTCATGCTGGCGGCGCTGCTGGCGGCGGCCGTAGGTATCCCGGTCGTCAATGACCTGTTCAAGGTGTCCGACTGGCTATACGAGAGCGCCGTCATACAGTTGGTGGGAGGCATACTGGTCGTAGGGTTCAGTCAGGAGTTCCTCAAGTACGCCGCCGTGCGCTACACGCTGTTCGGCAGCCAGGAGTTCGATGAGCGGATAGATGGGGTGATTTACGGCACGGCGGCAGGCCTGGGATACGCCACCATGCTCAACATCCAGTATGTGTTGTCCAACGCAGGGGTGGACCTTTCGGTGGGCGTGATCCGCATCGTCGTCACGGCCCTGGCACAGGCCAGCTTCTCTGGTATCGTCGGCTACTTCCTGGCCCAGGACAAGTTCGAGGGCAAGCCGGTGTGGTGGATGCCGGCGGGAGTGACTCTGGCGGCGGTACTGAATGGCCTGTTCGTCTTCTTGCGAGATCTGGCCAGCGTCAGGGGACTCCAGTTCAATCCGTGGAATGGACTCATCCTGGCTACCCTGGTCGCGCTGGGCATACTGGGGATTCTGTTCTGGCTGATGCGGAGGGCTAACAAAGCAAGCCTCGCCCAGGCCTGAACAGTCTAGTCTCGACCGCAGAGGACGCGGAGAGCGCAGAGTACACAGAGAGGAGTGGATAGAGAGGGATGGTAGATACTGCATCCGTTCGTAGGGCAACT
>JBAVWD010000139.1:0-10285 GCA_049697655.1 Anaerolineae bacterium
GATCTTGATCTGCGCGAGAGCGTAGATCTCGCTGTAGGGGAAGCCATCTACGCGCTGGCCCAGGAGGGATATCGCGACCCGCTGCGACTCCACAGGCTTGTGGGGGAGCCGCTCCGCTCGGACACCGCATTCGTGCCCCCGTCGGACATGGAGGATCCTTCTCTGCTATTCCTCGGTCAAAGACCGGACATTTTTCTCTACGTCGTTGACCAGGACCACCGGCGGCTGAGACTGCTCGATGCGGCAACCGGCGACCTGGTGCGCGAGTACGTGTTCGCTGAGGAACAGTTGGAGATGGGCGCAGTCTTCACCCAGGGGCAGAAACTGTATGTGGCAGCGAAAGGTAGGATCTTTGTCTACCCACGCGAGCCGGGAGAGCCCGTCGGGTGGGAGGCCGCACCTGCTACCGATCGTGATCTTGAGACGCTGCCGCCTCACGACCCCATGGTTCTGGAGCTGCTTCCTTCCCTCGCCCTGCCCCTTGAGGGAACGATTCTCCCTGACCTCTCCTTCCGGCTGCCCGGAGCGCCCCGTTCCTACCGCTACGGGGTACATGAGGGCATCGACTTCTACTCAGCCGCTGGTCAGCCGGTCACCATCACCACCCCGGTGCTGAGCGTGGCCGAGGGAGAGGTGGTCAGAGCCGATACAGACTACCACCCCCCTGACCTGGACGAGATGGAAGCCGTGCTGGCTCATGCTGCCGAGGTTTCTCACACCCCGGAGGAAGTCCTGGACGTCCTCCGCGGTCGTCAGATATGGATCGACCACGGCGGTGGCCTGGTGAGCCGATACTGCCATCTCAGTGGGGTTGTCCAAGATCTTCAGGTCGGGGACCGCGTGGGGCAGGGCCAGACCCTCGGGTACGTCGGCAATTCTGGCACCCCTGCGTCTTACTACGATCAGGGCTCGGAGATGCACCTGCATCTGGAGATCAGGATAGACCAGGGCTACCTGGGTCAATACCTCCGTCCCATAGAGGTCAAGCGCTGGCTCCATCAAGTCTTCGAGCAGGACGCTTGACAACCTTTTCACCCGAGCACTATAATCTCCGCGCCTTGAGTCACGCGGACCCTTGGCGGCCTCAAGACGACACTCCAACGAGGTTCAAGTGCGCAAGCTCCAACTAATCATAACCGCCCTTCTTCTGGTGGTGCTGGCGGTGGTCGGCTTCCTATACTACAAACTCCGTCAGTACGACAGCGTCCGCGAGGCCATCTACCCAGGTGTCTCGGCTGCCGGCGTTCCCCTCGCCGGACAAACCCGAGAGCAGGCCGCTGGGACGCTGAAGGAGATGGTCGTGGCGCCTCTCAACCAGCCCATCGCCCTGCAATACGTGACCGATACCGTCGTTCTCCTGCCCAGCGACGTCAAACTCGAGATCTACGCGAACGACATGGTCGAAGAGGCCTACACGCTGGGTCGCGGAGAGCAGCCACAGTTCTGGGATGGCTACCTCAAGTTCCTCACCGAAGGCCTGCAACCGGTGAATGAGGACATTCCCCTCATGTACTCCTATGACGCCCCGGTGCTGGAGGAGTTCCTGGGAGATATCGCCCAGGAGAAGGACCAGCCCCTAAGGGAGGTCCAGGCCATCACGGACACACTGTCTTTCCGGCCCGGCCGCGCGGGAAGAAAGCTGGATATCCCAGCCTCTCTGCCCCTCGTCCAACGAAGCCTGACCTCCCCTGACCAACGAGAGGTGACCCTCCGGGTCGACATCCTGGAGCCTGCTCCACCCGACATCGAGATGCTGGGCAGCATGGTGCAGCACCGCATCGATGAATTCGCAGGGATGGTGAGCATCTACATCTCCCACCCGGCCACAGATGACACGCTGGAGATCAACCCCAACATCATCTATTCAGGGATGAGTGTGGTAAAGATAGGCGTCATGCTGGAGACCTTCCTCCACTCAGAGGGCGCCGAGTTGGATGAAGAGACTCAGCAAGTGATGCTCAAGGTGGTCACCGACCCCACGGGCAGCAACTACTGGGCCAACCTTCTACTCGAACGCATCGGCGATGGGAGCCAGATGGAGGGATGCAGGAGGTTCAACGCCCGGATGGACGAGTTGGGCCTCACTGCCACCTTCATCCGAGAGCCCTATCGTCTCCAAACGGAGGGCGCACATCGGGGCCCAGGGCTGGCCAAGCTGCGCCTCCTCCAGGGGCCCATTGCTGCCAATCCGGATCCTTTCATACAGACTTCTGCCCACGACATAGGCGTGCTCCTGGAGATGATCTACGATTGCAGCCAGGGAGAGGGAAGGCTGCTCGCTGACTACCAGGGGCGCATCTCCTCTGAGAGTTGCCAGTTGATACTGGACGACATGAAGCAGAACCCGGTGCGCACCATGATCGGCGCCGGTATACCGGAGGGCGTTCCGCTGGCCCACAAGCACGGGTTCGCCTACGACACCCACGCCGACGCCGGTATTGTCTTCCTGGAGGGCGTCGACTACATACTGGTCCACTTCCAGTACGCGCCCACCGACTGGCTGGTGTGGGCCATCAGTCAGCCCGTCTTCGAAGACGTCTCCTTTGCCGCCTACAACTTCTTCAGTCTCGGCGTGGAGTCATGACCCAGCCACGCACCTCGGCCACAGCTCTCCTCACTCGTACCGTTGCCGTACTCGCCCTCGGCGGTCTCTTGCTCCTGATCGGCGCTTGTAGTAACCCAGCCAGTCCCGACGCCGCCGACACCACTCCCACCTTGGCCCCCACCTCGACCTTGAGTGCACCCTCCCCTACTCCCACGCCTTTGGGGGGCGCCAACTTCGTGGTCTACCAGACCGACAGGGACGGCAACTGGGAAATCTACCTCCTCGATCTGGCCTCGTGGCAGGAATACAACCTGACCCAGCACCCCGCCGAGGACCGAAACCCGGCAGTCTCTCCCGACGGCAAGCGCCTGGCCTTCGAATCCCACCGCGACGGCAACTGGGAGATATACCAGCTCGACCTCCATAGCGGGGACTTGGCCCGCCTGACACTGGACCTGGCCTTCGACGGCGCGCCGACCTGGTCGCCAGACGGCTCCCGCATCGCCTTCGAGAGTTATCGCGACGGCAACTGGGAGATCTACAGTCTGGCGCTTGAGGGCCTCCTCCTGTCTCGACTCACCAGCGACCCCGCGGGTGACTACGCTCCCGCCTGGTCGCCTGACGGGCAATCCATCGCCTTCAGCTCCTGGCGTGACGGGGACAAGGAGGTCTACGTCATGGATGCAGACGGCTCCCACCAGCGGAACCTGACCCAGGCAGACGGTGATGACGAGTACCCAGCCTGGTCTCCGTCGGGAGAGAGGCTGGCCTTCGTCTCTTCGCGCGATGACGGCCACACCACTGAGGTCTACCTGATGGAGGCGGACGGCCACGACCAGACCAGGCTGACCCACAACGACGTCAACGATGGGGCGCCCGCCTGGTCCCCCGACGGCCAGGAGATCGTCTGCTCCTCGTACAACAAGGGCCAGCCCTTCGAGGTCTACCACGAATACAGAAGCGGCCACTACGACCTGAACACGGTCAGCGTGAGCGATGGCGAGGCCACCGCGCTCAACCTGAGCGCAGCTCACGAGAGCAACCCGGTGATTACCTCCCCCCCCATTCCCCTCGGCAACAGAGGGCCAGCGCCGGAGCCCGCAACACCCACGCCGGTCCTCGTGACTGACCCAGAAGAGAATGAGGGCCTCTACGAGTTGGTACAGTTGCCGGGAGTCACGGGAGGCAACACGGTCCTCAATGACCGGGTCGACGATTCCTACAACGCCTTGCGGACCGCGGTCCAGGAACGAACTGGATTCGATTACCTGGCCCTTCTCAGTGACGCCATGCGTCGCCTCGACTACCAGCGCAGCAATTACAGCGTCTTCAGTTGGCACAAAACGGGACGTGCCTTCGATCTCCGTTTCGAGCTGCTGGACGAGAACGGGGGGCAACGTCTAGAGTGGTTGCGAGAGGACATCGGCGAGGAGTTGTATTGGCGACTGCTCATCAAGTGCGCCACCCAGGATGGCACACAAGGGGAGCCCCTGAAGACACACCCCTGGAGCTACTGGTGGCACATCGTACCCGAGGCGGACCCAGGGGGGTATGCGCAGGGAGGCCGGTACATGCCGGTGCCCGATGGCTATTACGAAGACTTCACCTACCTGGCTGAGAGATACGGCTGGGAACGCATCGCCTCGTACGAGGAGGAAGACTACAACTGGCACCGCGACTCCAACGGCGTGGAGTACTGGCACTACCAGCGCATGGACGGCCTGACCTGGTATGAAGCCATGCAAGAGGTGCATCCCCAGGCAGTCTTGGACCAGTACTTCACCTGGGAGATTGGCAAGGAGCTGGGCTTCAGCGACGAACTGCTGGAGAGGAAGGGGATCCCGCGGCCGCAGGACCAGTGACACCTTTCGCGCGCCGCTCTCTGTAGAACACCGTAGCCACACGGCATGCCGTGCGGCTACGTCCTTTGGGCATCCGACACAGATCGGGCTGACCTGCCCGGTGTCAGTCTTACGAAGTTGGGCCTTTCTCCGACAATGACCGTCCCGTGCCCCCGCGCCTGGCCTTGACCACCTCGGCCATCACGCTGAGGGCGATCTCCTCCGGCGTCAGTGCCCCAATGTCCAACCCGATGGGGGCATGTACGCGAGACTGCAATTCCTCCGCGTGGCCCTTCTCTCTGATCAAACCCAGGACTCCCTTGACGCGGCGTTGGCTGCCGATCATCCCCAGGTAAGCCACGGGCTTGTCGATCACCTCCGTCAGGCACTCCAGGTCGTGGGCGTGGCCACGGGTCATCAGCACCACGTAGGTCTGGCCGTCGAGAGGATAGCCAGCCAGGGTCTCGCCAAAGGGGGCGGCTAGCACTTCGTCGGCGTCGGGGAAACGCTCCTCGTTGGCAAACATTGGACGGTCGTCCAGCACGACCACCCTAAAGCCCAGCATGGCTCCCATCCTGGCCAGGGGCACCGCAATGTGCCCCGCACCAGCGATGAACAGCGTCGGAGATGCCACCAATACCTCGATGAACATGGCGGCCTGCGTTTCTGTGCCCGGGATTGTCAGCGAGCCCCCCTCCTCCAGTGTCTCTAGCGCCGATGGCAGCATCGAGGCGTCCGCGCCGTGATCACCCAAGCTGCCCGCGGTCTCCCCTTCCGGGAGCACCAACATGTGCGGACGCGAGTCGTCCGTGGTCAGCGGCGTGACCATGGCGAACCTGCCATCGCCTTTCATGGCCTTGTTCGCTGCTTGGAGAATCTCCAGATCTCCAGCATCCCAGAGGTCGATGAAGACGTTCATCACCCCGCCACAGACCATCTCTGTATCCAGGGTGATGTCTCCCGTCAGGTCCAGCGTCACTATGCGGCGCCGCCCGTCCTTCAGGGCATCCATGGCCGCCTGCCAGACCTCGGCCTCCCCGCACCCCCCACCAATGGTGCCCAGTGTCTCCGCCGTGGGGCGTATGACCATCTTGGCGCCCACCTCTCGAGGGGTGGACCCTTGGGTCGTGATCACCGTGGCGGTGGCGATGCTCTCTCCACCAGCTATGAGTTCCTCGATCTGCTCATAGGTATTCTTCATACTCCATCCCCGGAAGTGCTCACGATGCCCTCAGAGCCTGCCTGGCCGTACCAGCGTAGACATGGGACACCCCCATCAACGCCACAGATCCTCCAGGCGTTTCCTACCAGTCGCCATCGCCTCGTTTTCGAGAAACCGTTTCATCTCCGCCCACGGCGTGCGGTCGATCATCAAGGGCATGGGTAGCACTTCCGCATCATCGAAATAGGCCAGGCCGCGAACGGCGCTGACAGCAAAGGTACGCACACGGGCGTATTTTACAGCTGCCACTTCGAACAGATCATCGATCGGCACCTGTTGGAGGATGTAGTACAGATCGACCAGGTCCTTGCGGGTGCCCCGGTCAATGGTTGCCGCTAGCTTCATGGCCCCGATTTCCGCCACCGTAGCCACCGGCACACCTTCTATCAGTACAGGCTGCCGCACCAGTGGGTACAGGTGCAAGCGGAAGAAACTGATGCCCACCTCCTGCCACATCGCCGAGAACGTACCATCCTTGTCATGGACGATGGAGAGCGTTGGGTCGCCAAGAACCTCGCGCAGCTCAGCACGCACCTCTGGTCCGACAGCGTCTGAGGCCGGGGAGAAGAAATCGAGATCCGCAGAGAATCGATGTCCCAGATGGAGCGCCAGTCCGGTGCCACCTGCCAGGTAGAACTGGTTGACAAAGTCCAGGCCTGCGACCAGACGGAACGCCTGGAGGGTTTCTGGTGTGAGCGCTTCCCAATGGGCCTCGGGCAAGGCTATCTGTCCCACACCTCCCCCTTTGCCGTCGGAAATGGTGAACGCCGCCACTGTTGTACCTCCAACAGCTTGCTCCAGTAGTTGAAGGTGACCCGAGACAGCAGGCGTTCGCCCCGCTCCTCCACAAAGCTGCGGATTCGCGAGCCACCGTAGATCCCAAAAAGCCAGCGGACCTCCTCCCAGGTTCCATATTCCAGCGTGCGCTGGACAATCAGGTTCGCATCCCGGTCGAGATCCAAATCTTGAGGGTCGTATTCCTGGAAGTACGGCGTCAAACCATCGGGGATACTGGTGGGCGTCATGAATCCATCCCATCTCCGTCTAACTGGTCGAACCGCGTTGACCTATCTTCACCTCTGTTTGGTGAGACCATCTACTTGTGTCCCCCAGAAAGGGGTGACATGCGTTTGGGTTTTGGCCGCGAAGGATGCCTTCCACCCAGCACGGTGCGCAGTTCGCTCAGAACAGCGACCAACGCCTGATTGACTGCGAAATGCCACTTTCGAAACAGACCCCACTTGCCCAGACTCAGGCCCAACTCCCAGTCGTTCCAGGGACGGGCGACGATGGCGTTCGTCCGCTCCAGCTCACGCCGCAGTTCTTCGAGTCTTGCGGCATCTCCTTCCGGCACCCGGTCCAGGAGTTCTAGCAGCCTCAAGGCCTTGGTGGTGCGCTCCTCCGCCCTAGCCACTTCCAGGGAGCTCATCAGCCCATGACGAAGCTTGATGCGGTTCAGTTCCAGGCTGGCCTCGTAGCTGCTGAGGACGATGTCCTCCCTCCTCATCCACTCCGTCTCATAGTTGAGGACGTCCTTCCAGCTGGGGCTGAGCAAGGCGGTGCGGTGCTCCTCCAGAGTTCGATGGAAGATCCTGTAGCCGTGTCGCTCGGGCTCTTCGAAGGCCATGCTACCAGGATCGAGGAAAGGCGCCAAAGGAGAGACAAAGAGGTGAAGCTTGGCATCCTGACCATACCTGTCCAGCAACTCCCCGCAATAAGCTACTGTGTCCATCACGGACATCCGCGTCTGCTTGGGGAGGCCGATCATGAAGTAGACGTCCAGTCGCTTGCACCCGGCGCCGAAGGCCTTCTCGATGGTCCTCTCCACTGCCTCGTTGGAATAGTGTTTGCCGAAGGCGCGACGCACCTCTTCGTCATGGGATTCCAGCGATATCTCCAGGGCGAAGTTCGGAAGGGCGTCGCCCACCCGCGCCAGGAAGTCGTCAGGCGCTGGGGTGAACAATTCCAGTGTGATTGGGTCCTTGAACACGGCCATCTCGTCGAGGAATCGCCCAGCGTAGGCCATCCCCCCCTGCCTGATGTCACCCACGACGATCATAAACCCCTTGCCAAACCCGCGGATGTTCTTCACGTCCTCGGCCAGGGCCTCGGGGGGCCGGAAAGCTGGCTTCTCACGCCCAAAGAAACGCCTGAAGGCGTATTCCGAACCACCACAGGTGATACAGTTGTGAGTGCAACCCCGACACGTGATCCCCGCGCCCATGGGGTACTCCAGCCAGTCCCGGAACGGCATGTTGCTGGTCAGATCTCGATCCCTGAGCACCGCACGCACCATGAAGGTATGATCGATAGGGCGCAGCTCCAGCGTCTCGGGAACGTGGCTAAGCGGATTGACTCGCACTGTGCCAGATGCGTCCCGCCAGGTGAGGTTGGGCACCTCGTGGGGCTCTCTGCCTTCCCGGAGACACGACAGAAGTTGAGCCAGAGGCGCTTCCGTCGAATCCCCGCGCAGGACGTAGTTCACCTCCGGGTATGCCATAAGCTGCTCGTGGTAATACGACGACGACAGGCCCCCCAAGATCACGGGGGTGTTCGGATGCTGGCGCTTTACCACCCGGGCGACCTCGATGGCACCCTGGGCATGACACAGCCAGTGCAGCCCGATGCCAAAGGCCCCAGGACGCAGGTCCCTGATGAACCCCTCGGCATCGAAGGAAGGATCATTGATCATCCTCAGTGCCAGATTCACTATCCGGGTTCGGAACCCCTTGCTCTGCAAATGCTGCGCCAGGGTCGCAAACCCGAAGGGGTACATCTCGAACACAGGGGTGGACGGCACCACCTCGCTGACAGGTCCGTAGAGTTTTGGCTGCCTGCGGAAATCGTATACGCTGGGGGGGTGTAGGATCACCAGATCCGGTCTACCCATCTACTCTGTACTCCAAGAGACGCCACATAGGTAGGATCGGTAGTCGTCGCACCACCTACACGGGTGCGACGTGGGGGGCAGAATCTCGCGTGGATGGAGGATGACTAGGCCGCCTGCTTGATCCTCCTGACGATGGCCTTGCCCAGCCGGTTGATGCCTTCGTCTATTCTGTCGGCTGGGCAGGTAGCGAAGGTAAGACGCAGAGAATCGTGGCCGCTCCCATCGGCGTAGAAGGCCGTGCCCGGGACAAAGGCAACCTTCCGCTCGACCGCCTCCTTGAACAGATCCTCGCAGTCCACCCCCTCGGGCAGCCTCACCCAGAGGAAGAGCCCGCCTTGTGGGCGCGTCCACGTGGTTCCGTCGGGGAAGAACCGCTCCATCGCCGCCAACATGGCATCGCGTCGCTGTCGGTACGTCTCCCTTATCTCGTTGACGTGCCCGTCCAGGAAGCCATCGGACACAACCTCGTAGGCTATCATCTGGTCGAAGGTGCTGGTGTGGAGATCTGCGCCTTGCTTGGCCTGGACCAGCTTCTTGATCACTTCCACAGGCGCCACCACCCAGCCCAATCGCAAGCCTGGCGCCAGGGTCTTGGAGAAGGTGCTCATATAGATGACGTCACCCTCGAAGTAGCCCGATTGCTGCCCATTCTGCCTGGCGCTGAGCACAACCAGGGGCTCCACGTGTTCCCCCTCGAATCGTAGCTCACCGTAGGGATCGTCCTCCAGAATGGGAACTCCGTACTGGTGCGCCAGGATCACCAGCCTCTCACGCCTGTCCTTCGAAAGGGTGACCCCGGCTGGGTTCTGGAAATTGGGTAGCACGTACATGAACTTGGGATGGGTCTCCACGATCTTCTGCTCCAGGACATCGACCATCATGCCCTCGTCGTCCAGCGGTACGCTGGCGTACGAGGCCTGATAAGCAGTGAAAGACTGTAAGGCTCCCACGAAAGTAGGGGCCTCCACAATGATCACATCGCCCGGGTCCAAAAGAACCCTCGCCACCAGATCCAGACCTTGCTGGGAACCCGTGGTGATGAGCACGTTGTCCACGCTGGCCGTGATGCCATACCGCCCCATCTTCTGCACGATGAACTCGCGAAGAGCCACATACCCCTCGCTGAGGCTGTACTGCAGCGCACCGGAGCCGTGCTCCCTCAGCACTTTGACGCACGCTTGCTCAATCTCCTTGAGGGGGAACAGCTCGGGCGCCGGCATCCCCCCGGCAAAAGAGATCACGTCTGGCTGGCTGGTGATCTTGAGAATCTCCCTTACGATGGAGCTCTTCATGCCCTTCATGCGCTGAGCGTAACGGTATTCCCACGAGGTTGCCATCTGATGGTCTCCTTTCCAAGACTGGTCTAGCGTCTTCAACTGGACCAAGAAAGCAAAACTCGCTATCCCTGGTATGGGTATAGCGAGCTATGACAGCCCCTATTCAGCCACTAAACATGAAGAGCCAATATAGGCCCATTTTCAGAGCGACCACCAGCTTCACGCACGTATCTTACCACAGTGCGGGTCAAAAGGCAAGCAGCGGCGGCCCGGGTGCCCAGCAAGGAGTGCCGACTCCGGGCTCAGGTGTGCTCCTTGGCTCGTGGCAGCCACGCCACGTCGACCAGTTCTGCCACCGCGCTGAACTCCGGGTCGCCGGTCACAACGACTCCCTCCACGTCCCGCGCCAGTGCAACGGCAAAGCAGTCGGCGTACGCTAGGGGATAGTTGGCCTTAACGTGAGCCGCACCAAACGTCAGCTCTCGGTCGGCTTCCGCCACCGTAATGGGG
>JBAVWD010000140.1:0-7510 GCA_049697655.1 Anaerolineae bacterium
CCCTCCAGCGGCTCCACTCGACCGTATCTCAAGTAGTCGAAGTAGATCTGAGGCACCAGTTGGCTGGGCACGTCGCCGTGGCGTTGTAGGCCCAGAATCTCAGTCTCCAGGTTGGAGAGCCCGCAGCTCTCCAGTCGCAGGCGCCACAGACGGCGCGCCGTGTGCAGGAGGTCCAGGTGGGGGGCTGAGGACAGGGGGAAACGCCGGCGGGACAAGATGAAGCGGCTCTCTAGCAGAGGGACGTCGAAGGCCTTGCCGTTGAAGGATACGATGCCCGACAGAGGGGCCAGGGTCTCTTCGACGAGGGAGATCAAAGCGCGCTCCTCGGAGTAGTCCCGCATGAACAACTGACGAAGCCGGAAATCGTCACCCTCGAACCATCCCAGCCCGACCAGAAAGGCATATGTGCCCGCGCCTCCTGCCAGGCCGGTGGTCTCCACGTCCAGGAAGGCGGTTCTCTTGAGGTCGAGTCTCGCGAGTTCCTGGTTACGGCCTATGGCGGCTACAGTGTGCGGGTTCAGGTCCAGGGCGGCAGCGATGTCCACGTGCCCGTGGCGATAGCCGGCGGGGTAGGCCAGGTCGACCACGACGCAGGGGCCGTGGTCGGTGACGACGACCTCTCCGCCCACCAACTCCTCGATGGGTGGGGAGGGACGTCTCACCGCCGGATGCAGGTGGGTGGTGCCCAACCGCCCCGACGTCAGTCGCTCCAGTTGCTGTCGCAGATCCTCGACCATGGTTGATCTCTAGGCGTTCCCTGGAGGGTGGGCCTAAGCGGTCTGACCCTCTCTGGCCTCCTCCAGCGGTCGGCGGTCTGCATCTCCTGCTCCGGCAGGCGCACGTCGCCCGAGCTGAAGGTCTGATGGGCCCAGAGCTTGATCTTATTGTAGATGGTGGCCAGGGCGGAGACAACTACTCGGCACAACGCGTGGGTTCAGCCTCCCTGTACAGCCGAGCAGTATGGAACTGTGCGTCCGATTGGGCTCCTTGTTCCTACCGTGTGTCGCTTCGAGGTGCTGCCTTCTTGCGTTTCACCATCGTAAGTATGTTTCCACAATCGGACGAGGAGTCGAAGCCAACCTCATCCATGAGCTGGTGCATGAGGTAAAGCCCCAGACCACCTCCGTTGCGTTCCTGCAGAGTGGCCTGGAGGTTAAGTGAGGCCAGTCTCTCAGGGTCTAATTGGGATCCATGGTCGCGGAGTGTTACAGTCAGGCCGTGGCTGTTGACGCGGCAGGTGATCTCAATGTCACCACGTCCCTCCCCACCGTAGGCATGTTCGATCACGTTGGTCGAAGCCTCGTCCACCGCTAGCTGGACCGCGTAGACGGCCCGTTCATCGAGACCAGCAGCCTCAGCTGCGCAGCCGACAAACTCGCTGATGGGGGCCAGACTATCGAAGCGACCTGGGAAGGTGACCTTCCGCTCGTCATCCATAGGCAGAATCAGAAGCAACTCAACTGGTGAATGGGCACAGACTACTTGGGCCAGCCCTAGCAGGCGCCAAAGGCACGTCGGCCCTGGGATGAAACTCAAATGGAGTCTGCAGGGCAGTCGCCGACGCTAGAAGCTGCCGACAGCCCCCACGGCGTCATCGAAGAAGTTGAAGAGGGGGATGAAACCCGTCAACTCCAGGGTCTCGTAGATGCGCGGAGGCACAGCGGCCAGCACCAACTCCCCTCGATTCCAGCGCTTGCAGGTCTTCTGTGTAGCGATCATGGCGCGTAGGCCAGCGCTGGATACGAAGTCTACCGCGCTCATGTCAAAGGCAATTCTGAAGCGCCCAGCATCAAGGATCCGACGAAAGGCCTTTTCCAGTTGTGGCGCCGTTTGGCTGTCAATACGGCCCACTGCCTTGACCAGATCGCAGCGCTTGAACCGCTTGGTGGTAACCTCCATCACTTTCCTCCTCGATACGTTTCCTTCGTTCTGAGGGGCCCCTGCACGAGGCGGCCACGAGGCCCCGACGGTTTGGTGCCAGCAAGTATATCACAAACTGTGGGCAGAGAACAAGCTGCGAATAGTGGCTAGTGCGTTCGTGCCTAGAACAATTCGTATTCATGTGATATCATGTTTTCCATACCAGGCATCTCCTGCGTCAGGTTCCCTGCTATAGTAGAAGCCAAGGAACGCTAATGGCAATCACAGATCCCGCACAAGCCTCTGGCGAGCGCCTTGCCCTGCTGTATCGCCTGTCGCAAACCTTCAACTCCTCCCTCGATCTCGACCAGGTTCTCAACCTGGTGATGGATGAGGTTATTGCGGTCACGGGTGCCGAACGTGGTTTCCTGACCCTGCGTGAAGCCAATGGAAGCCTGATGTTTCGCGTGGCCCGGGGGATGGACCAGAAGACGATTGACGATCCGCAGTTCCAGATCTCACGGAGTGTGGTCGAACGGGTGGCGCAGGAGGGAGAGCCGATCCTTACCAGCGATGCCCAGAGGGATGACCGATTCAGCGCACGACAGAGCGTGATGATCCTGGGTTTGCGTGCCATCCTGTGCGTGCCGCTGAAGATAAAAGATCAAGTCTTGGGTGTAGTCTATGTGGACAACCGGCTACAGACCGGCATCTTCACCGAGGCTGACCTCGAACTGCTTACCGCCATAGCTTCTAGTGCTGCAATTGCCATTGAGAATGCGCGCTTGTACCAGGTTGCTGTGGAAAAGGGCCGGATGGAGCGGGAGTTGCAGATGGCTCGTGAAGTGCAATCGAGTCTGTTACCGCAGGAGACACCGCAGGTCCCTGGCTGGGAGTTCGCGGCCCGCTGGCAGCCAGCGCGCGAGGTCGGCGGCGACTACTATGACTTCCTCCTGCTCGATGAGGCTGGGCTCGGCCTGGTGATCGCCGATGTAAGCGACAAAGGCATGCCGGCGGCCCTGTTCATGGCCTGTACGCGCAGCGTGGTGCGCGCGAGCCTTAGCCGCGCGGCCTCACCTGCCGAGGCCATGGCCCACGCTAACCGGCTGATCTGCGCCGATGCTGGCAGCGGCATGTTTGTCACGCTATTCTATGCCCTGCTCGATCCGGCGACAGCCGAGATGACCTACGTCAACGCTGGGCACAACCCACCGCTGTTCTATAGCGCCGATCAGGATCAACTCACCACACTCACTCGGACCGGGATGGCTCTGGGTGTGGTCGAGGACTCTCTGTTTGAACAACGTGCGTTGCATCTGGATCCCGGCGACTTCCTCCTGCTCTATACAGATGGAGTGACGGACGCGACCGATGCCCAGCAGCAAGAGTTCGGTATGGAACGGTTGGAGCAGGTTGTCCTTGACCATCGGCAGGCGCCTGTGGTGGAGCTGATGGCCGCGCTAGAGCGGGCGATACAGGACTTCGTGGGCTCGACGGCGCCGTTCGATGACCTGGCGATTGTGGTGGCCAAATGCCAGAGCTAATCGACGCTCTCCTCGACGACCGTTACCGCCTGGAGTGCGAGATCGGCCGCGGTGGTATGGCCATCGTCTATCGCGCTCACGACACCCTCCTGAAGCGTGACGTCGCCGTCAAAGTGGTGTCCGAAACCGCTGCCCCGGGCACCGCGGCCCGCGCCCGCCTCCTTCATGAAGCCCGCGCCGCCGCGAGCCTCAACCACCCTAACATAGTCAGCATACACGACGCGGGCGAAGCCAATGGCTCACCCTTCATCGTCATGGAACTGGTGAAAGGCGAATCGCTCCACAAGCAGCGCCCCGAGGGGCTAGAGGAGATTGTCGCCATCGCCTGCCAGGTATGCGCTGCCCTGGAGTATGCCCATGCCCACGACATCATCCACCGCGACTTGAAGCCCGAAAACGTGCTACTTGCGGCGGACGGCACCGCCAAGTTGACCGACTTCGGCCTGGCCCGTTCCATCGCCTCGCGGGTGACCAGTGAGGGTGTTATCGTCGGCACTGTCTTCTACTTGGCGCCAGAACTCGCTTTGGGTCAGGACTTCGATGGCCGCGCCGACTTGTACGCCCTGGGGGTGATGCTCTACGAGCTGACAACCGGCCGCCTGCCCTTCACCGCAGACGATCCTGTAGCGGTCATCTCCCAGCACCTCCATGTTCCCATCGTTCCTCCGCGAGCCAAGAACCCTGAGATTCCTCCAGTTCTGGATGATCTCATCGTCCGGTTGCTGAGCAAAGCTCCGGAGGATCGTCCTGCCTCGGCGTCTGAGGTGCTGCGCCTGCTGGAACAGCCCCGCTTGCTGGAGAGGGAGGCGGTTCCCACCAGGGAACTATCCATGCTGGAGCGGATCCAGCGGGGTAGGATGGTGGGGCGCGAGCGCGAGATGCAGGAGACAAGAGCGCTCTGGACCAAGGCTCTGGCTGGGGAAGGGCAGATGCTGCTGATCAGCGGCGAACTGGGCATCGGCAAGACACGGCTCGCGCGCGAAATCGTTACCCAGGCCGAGATCTCGGGTGGGTGGGCGCTAGTTGGCATCAGCTATGCGGAGGGGGGTACGCCCTATGCCCCCTTCAGGCGCATGATACGCGAGGTTCTGCGCAACGGTTTTATGGAGGGCCTGGATCTGCCGGCGTTTATGTTGGCCGATCTCCTCACCCTCACCCCCGAGCTACGCCCGCGCTATCCCGATTTGCCGGAGAACCCACGCCTCGACCCCCAGGCGGAGCAACAGCGCCTTTTTGAAAACCTGGTGATCTTCTGCACCGCCCTCAGCGATCGCGCTCCCCTGCTGGTCCTCGTCGAAGACTTGCAGTGGGCTGACAGTGGCACGCTGTCGCTGCTGCGCCATCTGGCCCGCCACACCCGCCGCCAGAGGCTGATGATCGTTGCCACCTACCGCGAAGTGGAACTGGACGAAGCGCGGCTCCTTCACGAGGTGCTGCTCGATCTCCACCGTGAGCGACTGGCGACTCGCCTTGAACTCACCAGGCTGGGACGCGAGGAGACCAGAGAGCTGTTGGAGGTGTTGTTCGGGAAGAAGATCTCGGCCGAATTCATGGATGCCATCTACCGCGAAACCGAAGGCAATCCCTTCTTCATCGAGGAGGTGTGCAAGGGGCTGGTGGAAAGCGGAAGACTTTACTACGAAGATGGCCGCTGGCGCCGGCCGCCGAGTATTGCAGACTTGGGGATTCCCCAAAGCGTGCGCGTGGCGATCCAGTCGCGGGTCGAGAAGCTACCCGTCGCTTCCCAGGAGACGCTGCATCTGGCGGCCATTATGGGGCGCGAGTTTGATTTCGATACTCTGGCCGAAGCCAGCGAGCTGGAAGAAGAGCCGCTAATTGAGGCCCTGGAGAATGCGGAGCGGGCACAGTTAATCCAGGAGGTGAGCGCGGAGGAGGGAGGGACATTCGCTTTTGTGCACGGTCTGATCGCCAGCACGCTGGTCGAGAGTCTACGCACCTTGCAGCGTCGGCGACTGCATCGTCGGGCCGCTGCCGCCATGGAGACGCTGAATGCGGACGACTTTGAAGCTCTGGCTTATCAGTACGATCAGGCCGGGGAGGTGGAGAGGGCGACGCACTATCTTCTTCAGGCGGGGGACCGGGCCCGTGCTCTGTACGCCACCCACGAGGCGATTGACCACTACGAACGGACTCTGGAGTTGCTGAAGGCGCAGGGGCAGCAAGAACGAGCGGCGCGGACGCTAATGAAGCTGGGGCTCGTGTACACAGCAGCCTTCCAGCCGGACAAGGCCCAGGAGGCCTATGAAGAGGCCTTCGCGCTCTGGGAGCCCCTACGGGAATCGGCAGGGGTGGCAGAACTGCCAGTTCCCGCCGCCGTGCTGCGCTTCGCTGTGATGGAACCCCTTACTCTGGACCCGGGAAAAATCGGCGATGACATTTCTCATTTCATCGCGGCGCAACTGTTCGAGGGGTTGGTGGAGATAGATCCGGAGTACAATGTCCTGCCGGCTGTCGCGGCCCGCTGGGAGGTGGCAGACGGGGGTAGGCGGTATGTGTTCTATCTGCCGCAGGGCCTGCGCTGGAGCGATGGGGCGCCCTTGACGGCGGGTGACTTCGAGTACGCCTGGAAGCGGAACCTGGCATCACGTTCACCGGTGGCGCATCTGCTGTATGTTCTCGAGAATGCGCGGGCCTTCGGGGAGGGGGAGCTCGACGATCCTGGAAAGGTGGGCGTGACCGCTCTGGATGATCTGACCTTGGAGGTGCATCTCGAGGAGCCTACGGCCTATCTGCCCTTCTTGTTGGCTCATCCCGTCGCCTACCCGCTGCCTCGATGGGCGGTGGAGGGGCATGGCGAGGCCTGGACGGATCCTGAGAACCTGGTGAGCAACGGGGCATACCAGTTAGTAGAGTGGCAACGCGGGGAGAGATTGGTGCTCAGCAGGAGCCCGTTCTACCGGGGCCCGTTTCCTGGGAACGCCGAGCTGGTCCAATGCCGGGTGTTCACCGATTTCGGACCGGTGTTGGAGGCTTACGCCGTTGATGACCTGGACGCCATCAGTATGATCAACTCTGGCCCAGGCACGGTTGCGCGAGCGCGAGCGGCCCACGGTCACGAGCTCCTTTTCAGCCCCCAGCCATCGACGTACTTCTTGGTTTTTCTTGTTGACCGGCCGCCCTTCGATGATGTGCGGGTGCGCCGGGCTTTCGTCCACGCCGTGCACCGGGAAGCCCAGGTCAGGGAGGCCTCGGAGGGCCAGTACCTGCCGGCCACGGGAGGCTTTGTGCCGCCGGGGATGCCGGGGCACTCCCCTGGCATTGGACTGGCCTACGATCCCGAGTTGGCGCGTGACCTGCTGGCGCAGGCTGGCTATCCCGAAGGGCAGGGCTTCCCCCAGGTGAGCTTGCTGTATTCTGGTGGCCTGGCAGACGAGCCGGTAGTGCCTTTTCTGCGGAAGCAATGGGGTGGGAACCTGGGTCTGTGCGTGGAGGCCGAGAGCTTGGAGTGGCCGGCGTTCCTGGAACGGCTCGGCCGCGATCCTGCTCATCTGACTCTGATCGGCTGGAGCGCGGACTATCCCGACCCCGATTGTTTGCTGCGCGTACTGTTCCACAGCACGGAGGGGAACAATGATCCTCGCTGGCGTAATGCTCGCTTTGACGCCCTGGTGGAGGAGGCGGCGCGGGTTGCCGACCAGAACAGACGGCTGGAGCTCTACGGAGAGGCGGATCGGATTCTAGTGGCCGAGGAAGCGGTGGTTATGCCTTTGGGATATGCACAGGGGCGCATTCTGGCGAAGCCGTGGGTGACTATACCCCGAGTCCCCCCGGTGCTGATGCGTCTCAAGTCCATCGTTCTGCAGCGGGAGGAACGCTGAGGAAGGAGAGAAGTAACTACCAGCGGGGTTATCATAAGACAAGGAGGTAAGAGGAGATGGGACCGCAGAATCCTGGGAATAAGCGCGTGCGAGCCTGGGTGCTTGTCCAAGCCGCGCCGGTGAAGGGGGTATCGGCCAGACTCAGGAAACTCGATAGGAAAGAGGACGAGCTAGTGGTTATTCGCGCTGACGTTGTGGCCGGATCGTCCGACTTGCCCTACAACATTGTCGTTCCCGTGGATGCGGAGAGCGAGGCGGTGCTGTCCC
>JBAVWD010000141.1:0-3132 GCA_049697655.1 Anaerolineae bacterium
CCCGGAGGCCGCCGGACTCTGGCTGTAGCGACGCGACTGGACGAGATCGGAGGAAAGGATCATGAAGGCAGAGGAAATCATCCAGTTGCTGGGGTTGCAGCCTCACCCTGAGGAGGGAGGCTACTTCGCCGACACGTACAAGTGCGAGGAGGGGATACCCAGGAAGGCTCTGCCCGAGAGGTATCACTCCAGAAGGTCCTTCGGCACGGCCATCTTCTATCTGCTCACCCCAGATACGTTCTCCCAGTTGCACCGGTTGGAGTCCGACGAGATCTTCCATTTCTATCTGGGGGATGCGGTGACCATGCTCCAGTTACGCCCCGACGGAGACTCCCAACTGCTCACCCTGGGACAGGACATCGCCGCGGGCCAGCGGCTTCAGGTGGTGGTGCCCAGAGGCACCTGGCAAGGCTCCTTCCTCAACAAGGGCGGCGAGTTCGCCCTTCTGGGGTGTACGGTGGCGCCGGGGTTCGAGTACGCGGACTACGAGACCGCCTCCAGGGCCGACCTGCTCAAGGAGTATCCCGAACAGAGCGATCTGATCGTGCGTCTGACCACCTACTAGGTTTGGGATCTGCACCACCGCAACGGAGAAAAGCGCTATCATCCGTGGCGGAGGGCACTCCGGGTCCCCGGCTGTCCGACTCTAAACACCGGTGGACAGGCCAAAAGATCGCGAAGGGGGAGAAATGGAAGACAGCATCGTGATCAATCGCCCGGTGGAGGAGGTCTTCGCCTACCTGACGGACGTCACCAACTGGTCCCGGTGGAACGAGGCCGTGGGGAACGTGGTGCAGACACCGCCAGGCCCCATAGGGCTGGGAACCACCCTCCGGGGAGCCAGTGAGGTTATGGGTAGGATCATGGAGTGGAGGGGCGAGATTCTCGAGTACGAGTTTAACAAGAAGGTGGTCCAGAAGATGCGCGTGGGACCTGCGGAGATCCAGGCCAGCTGGATCTTTGAGCCTGTGGAAGGTGGGACCAGGCTCACCATGCGCTCCGAGGGCGAGACCAGCGGCCCCTTCAAAGTCGCTGGCCCACTAATCGATCGGATGGTGGAGAAGCAGATAGAGGAAAACCTGGCCCGCCTCAAGGCTGTCCTGGAAGGATAGACGTCCGCTCACCCCCTCCTTTGTCCTCCCCCGTCCAGGGGGAGCAGACGTCCTTGGACCACTCTGTTCCACCCGAACCCCCTCCCCCTTCATTCCCCTCGCTCTCCGCGCACACCTGGCCCCGTCTGCCGATGGCTCAGCCATGCCAACCGCCAAGCATCCTTCGATACGCCGCTGCGCTGCGCTTGCGGCTACTCAGGATGCGCCCGACTGCGTGGAGAGTGTCTGAAGCCCTCGCTGCGAACCAGCAAGCTCACCCCCTCCTCTGTCCTCCAACGTCCAGGGGCAGGAGGAAAGAACCACTCCCCTCTACTGTTTCCCTCCCTTGAGCGCAGGCCTGTCTGGACTTGCCCCGTTTTAGTGGACACTTTTTGTGTCCGGGAAGTGCTGGCGTTCAAACTCCTCCGGGGTGAGATAGCCCAACGAGGAGTGGAGGCGCTGGCGGTTGTACCAGACCTCAATGTACTCGAAGATCGTGACCCGCGCCCTGGCTCGGGTCTCGAACTGGCGGGTGACACATTCGGTCTTGAGGGTGGCGACGAAACTCTCCATGGGGGCGTTATCGTAGCAGCTTCCGACGCCGCTCATGCTCACCTGGGCCTGGTGGGCAGCCAGGAGGGTCTGGACGGTGGAGCTGGTGTACTGGCTGCCCTGGTCGGAATGGTGCAGTAAGCCGGGAGCAGGCAGCCGCCGGGCAATCGCCATCTGAAGAGCGTCCTCGACCAGCACGGCTTCCATGTGCGCAGCCATCGCCCAACCAACGATCCCGCGCGAAAACAGGTCCAGGACGAGTGCCAGATACAGCCAGCCTTCGGCGGTATCGACGTAGGTGATATCGGCCACCCACTTCTGGTTGGGCGCCAGGGTTGTGAAATCCTGGTTAAGCAGGTTGGGGGCCGCCAGGGCACCCGGCTCGCGCTGCGTGGTCACCGGTCGGTGTCGCCGCAGCACTCGGCCCAGGATGCCGTGCAGGCGCATCAGTCGCGCGACACGGTTCCGGCTACAGACCACCCCCCGTCGCTTGAGCGCCGCGTGGATGCGCGGGCCGCCGTAGGTTTCCCGGCTGCCCTGGTGCTCCTTGCGGATTTCTCCAAGTAGCGCCCGGTTGGCCTGCTCGCGCTGGCTCGGTGGTCGTTTACGCCAGGCGTAGTAACCGCTTGGAGAGACCTCCAGCATCTCACACATCCTCGTCACCGGAAACTCATTGCTATGCTCGGCGATGAACGCATATCTCACTCGCCCTTCTGGCTGAAAATGGCGACCGCTTTTTTTAAGATGTCTCTTTCCTGCTCGGCGATCGCCAGCGCCCGCCTCAAGCGCCGAATCTCAACCTCCCCTGCTGCCACGTCACTAGCCTCCAGTCTCACCTCGCTCCCCTGCTGCTTCACCTGGTACCGCTTGCGCCACTTCAGCAGCAGCCCCGGAGTGATCCCCAGTTCCTGCTCGATCTGCCCTGCACTCTTGCCGCTGGTATCCAGCAGCTGCAGCGCTTCCAGCTTGAACTCCTCGGTGTATGTCCGGTAAGTCTTGCTCATTTCCCTTCTCCTGGTTTCTATAGTCTACTCGACTTGGACATTTGTTGTGTCCGCGAAACCGGGGGAAGCCCAGTCCTGAGTTCATCGAAGGAGGATTAAGGGGAGGGTGAAGCCCACGTACCAACACGATCACCGCCTCCTATGTCCTCCCCCGCCCAGGGGGAGGAGGAAAGAACCGGTCCCCTCAAGTGTTTTACTCCTTCGAGGGGACTAGGGGGAGCGTGAACCCAACGGACCAATACGCTCACCCCCTCCTTGGTCCTCCCCCATCCAGGGGGAGGAGGAAGCAGGTCATCCCCCTTTTGTCTCCCCTCCCTTGATGGGAGGGGATTGAGGGGAGGGTGAATCCAACCAACACCCTCACCCCCTCCTCCGTCCTCCCCCATCCAGGGGGATGATGGTGTCCTTAGACCACTCTGTTCCACCCGGACCCTCTCCCCTTTCATTCCCTCGCTCTCCACGCTCCCCTCCCTCGATGGGAGGGG
>JBAVWD010000142.1:0-1604 GCA_049697655.1 Anaerolineae bacterium
GCCGTTGGCGATGCAGTCGCTGATGGTAACGTTATCCGCGTCATCGATGTAGATGCCATCGCTGTCGGTGTTGTTGGCCGTGCAGGCGTCTATGGTAACGTCCACTTCTGCCTCCACGTCGATGCCATCCTCACCGCTGTCGCTGGCGGTGACGTTCCGAACCACGATGTTGCTGTTCACCTCCAGGTTGATGCCGTCGTTATCCGTGCTCTCGACCACGAAGCCGACGATGGTGATGTTCCCCGAGTGGTCTGTGGAGGTGCCAAAGGCGTCGGCAGTCCCACCATCTACCGTCGCCGTGCCCGGGGTGGGGTTGCCGGCGTTGTTCACCGTCCTCAGTGTCAGCGCGCCCGAGTGACCACCCAGGTCCACGCTTTCGTCGTAGGTGCCGGGGTAGACGTTGATCACGTCGCCCCCGCCGGCATTATCTACCGCGTCCTGAATGGATCCGTAGCATCCACCAGTTCCCCCGGTGTTGACGCACAGCGTCGCGGCCGATACCGGTGCCGCCCACACCAGCAGCAGAGGCACGACCAGAGCGAGGACGCCAACCACTACCATACACTTGCGCCAACTACAGCCTATCCTAGACATCGCTTCTCCTCCTGGAATTAGTGTTCCGTGCTCCCTTGCCGCCGGAGCAGCCCTTGTCCACGATCGCCGGCCCGTCCAGCGTGGCGCCCGAGCCACACCGTGCGGCCGGACACGCTCTACACTATACTCCAATCATCCCCGTCTGTCAACCTCTCGCGGCTGTCGTTACCCTCCTGGAGGGTCCATGACCCACGAAAAAGGGCCACCGCCCCTAGGACGATGGCCCTCAAACCACATCCAGCATCCTCCCGGAGGCTTGAAGCCTTCGGGAGGGTCACATCTACCTCTTCCTCAACCGCGGCCCCTGTCCTGAGCGAACTCGAAGGGCGGCGTATCCCGCCAGACCCACTAACCCACTGCCCAGGAGCATCACACTCCCCGGCTCCGGCACGAACTCCGACTCTACCGCCAGCACAGCCTCGGCCCCTTCCAGGTCAGCCAGCCCGCAAGGTCCGCTCACCGTCACCGTCGCCGTGCCCGCTCTGTCCGGCACCAGCGTCACCTCCAGCGTGCCGTCGGGAGCGTTGATGAACTCCTGCACCGTGGCCCCGTTCCCATTCAGCGTGCCGTTGTCCGTGGTCACTGTGAAGGGCGCCGGTCCCCGCAGGTCGCCAGGGCCCTGCCCTAGATAGACCGCTGATGGATTGCCCGAGAACTGGAAGCTGACCACTGTTGGTTGGCCCGCGGTCGCCGGGTCCACCGTGGCACTGGCGCTGATCTTGCTGATCCAGGGCGTGAAGTCCACCAAGAGGCTGTCCGTCTGTGGCTCGCAGATGGGGTCACATCCCGCTGCCTCCGGACCTCCAGCGCAGCCCCACCAGTTACCCTCCAGGTTCGGGAGGAGAGTGCCGATTCCCAGGGAGTCGACCCCGCCGTCCAGGGTGACGCCGCACTCGT
This sequence comes from Anaerolineae bacterium, assembly GCA_049697655.1. Lineage (GTDB taxonomy): Bacteria > Chloroflexota > Anaerolineae > UBA7937 > B3-Chlor > JAUVXJ01. The sequence continues at coordinate 1,492 of JBAVWD010000142.1, forward strand.
TCCCGCAGATGATGTTGCCGTTTATCAGGGTCTCCCCGCCCGTCGCCGGCCCAAGGCCCAGGTACACGCCGTCGCCGTTATCCATGGCGATGCAGGCCTGGACGGACAGTGTC
>JBAVWD010000143.1:0-3810 GCA_049697655.1 Anaerolineae bacterium
GCCGTGGCGACAGGAGACGAGATGACGCACCAATCAAAGGACGAACCAGACCATCATAGCACCGCACTACTCATCGACGGACAAAGGCTCTCCATCGCCGACGTGGTCAACGTCGCGCGCCACCGCGGGCAAGCAGAGCTCTCCACCACGGCCCGGGAACTGGTGAAGAACTCTAGAGCATGGGTCGACATGGTCGTCGATGAGGGCAAACTCACCGTATACGGACTTACCACTGGCTACGGCTCTCTGGCCGAGGTGAGGATCCCGCCGGAAGATATAGAAACCCTGGTGCGCAACATGATCATGAGCCACGCGGCCGGGGTGGGTGACCCTCTGGACGAAGAGGTGGTGAGAGCCACCATGCTCATCCGTGCCAACACGCTGGCCAAGGGCTACTCTGGCGTCAGGCCGGAGGTCCTGGACACGCTCTTGGCGATGCTGAACGCGGGCGTGCACCCCGTCCTGCCGGCGAAAGGCTCCCTTGGCGCCAGCGGCGACCTGGCCCCTTTGGCTCATCTGGCCCTGGTGCTGTGCGGGGACACGGACGGAGGCGAGGCCTTTTTCCAGGGGCAGCGGATGACAGCCGAACACGCGATGCGCCAGGCCGGCATCCAGCGACTGTCTCTCAAGGCCAAAGAAGGCCTGGCACTGACCAACGGTGCCACCGTCAGCGCGGCCCTGGCGGCCCTGGCCCTGTACGATGCAGAGTTGCTCGTCAAGAACGCCGAGATTGCCTTGGCGATGAGCCTGGAGGCCATGCGTGGAGTCTCAGACGCATTTCACGAGAAGGTGCACGCGGCACGCGGACACGACGGCCAGATCAGATGCGCCGCCAACCTCCTCCATCTGATTGAAGGGAGCGAGCTCATAGACTCGACCAGCCGGCTGCAAGACGCCTATTCCCTTCGCTGCGCTCCCCAGGTCATCGGCTCGGTACGGGACGCCCTGGCCTTCGTGCGGCTCGTGGTCCGGACGGAGATCAACGCCGCCACGGACAACCCACTGATCTTTCTCGACCTTCCTCAGGACAGGGAGAATAAGGCCATCTCCTGTGGCAACTTCCATGGCGAACCCCTGGCGCTGGCCATGGACATGCTGAGCATCGCGGTGGCCGAGCTGGGAAGCATCTCGGAGCGCCGGGTCTTCCGACTGCTCGACAATACACTAAGCGCAGGGCTCCCGGCGATGCTGGTCGAGGACAGCGGCTTGAACAGCGGTCTAATGATGGCCCAGTATACGGCCGCAGCGCTGGTATCAGACAACAAGACGCTGGCCCATCCGGACAGCGTGGATTCCATCCCCTCCTCCGCCAACCAGGAGGATCACGTCAGCATGAGCGCGAATGCGGCGAGGCACGCCAGGGAGGTAGTGCAAAACGCGGAGCAGATCGTGGCCATCGAGATGCTCTGCGCAGCCCAGGCCCTCGATTTCCGGCGGAAGGGACTGGAGTTCAGCACAGTGGCGTGGGAGGAGGATGACGCCCTCCAAAGACACAAGAAGGTGGTAGAATACGAGCTAAAGAAGGGAAGAGCGGTCAGCAAGGCCCGCTTGGGCCAGGGGACTGAGGCCGCCCACCGAGCCATCAGGGCCCAAGTCGACTATTTCGACCGTGACAGACCCCTGTATCCCGACCTGCAACGCGTTGTTGAGATGGTCCACAGTGGAGAGATCGTCAACAGCGTCGAGACAGCTCTGGGCGATCCTCTGGCAGGGGCGGCGGAGGTGGTGGTCAGGCCAGCCTAGCAACGCCCCGTGCGGCGGCTTCGAAGTCGGCCAGGCATCCACCACAGCGACATCAGAAAGGGTAGTGCGAAGTGTCAGCGACATTGAAACCGAGACTCCCCAGAGGTATGCGGGATATCCTGCCCCAACAGATGATCCATCGTCGGTACCTGATGGACATCATCCGGGAGGTGTTCGAGCGCTTTGGCTACGAACCTCTCTCTACGCCCTCCGTGGAGCTGCACGAGACGCTGACCGGCAAGTACGGCCCAGACGCTGAACGTATGATCTACGACGTCTCGCGGAAGGGTGGCAAGGAGAAGCTAGCGCTGCGCTTCGACCTGTCCGTGCCTCTCTCACGGGTCGTGGCCATGTATCCGGACCTCCAGCGACCGTTCAAGCGGTATCAGATATCGCCCGTGTGGAGGGGTGAGCGGCCAGGCAAGGGTCGGTATCGCGAATTCTACCAGTGCGACGTTGACACCGTGGGCTCCACCAGCATGCTCGCCGACGCCGAACTCCTGAATATCACCCACGACATCCTAACGCGTCTGGGCTTCCAGGAGTTCGTGATGAAAACCAACAACCGGAAGATCCTCACGGGGATTGGGCAGTTCGCCGGGGTCCCGGAGGATTTGCTGGGAGGGCTGTACCGCTCCATAGACAAGCTGGAGAAAATCGGGCTGGAGGGAGTGAGAGAAGAACTCAAGTCCAACCAGATACCGGAGGACGTGATCGAGAGACTCCTGGAACTGTTGCAGACCTCAGGAGACAACGAAGCTGTTCTGAGGCAGCTGGAAAAGCAGCTCGCCGAGTACGCCATAGCACTGGAGGGGATAAGAGAGCTGCGCGAGATGCTCTCCTACCTGCACGATATGGGCGTGCCAGCCGAACGGTGCCAAATCGATTTCTCCATGGTCAGAGGCTTGGATTACTACACCGGGCCCATCTACGAGACGGTGGTGGAGGAGCCACGTGTGGGGAGCATCTGCGGCGGCGGACGGTACGACGAGTTGATAGGCACGTTCGGCGACAGGAGCTATCCGGCCACGGGCATCAGCTTCGGCATCGAGCGCATCATTGACGTGATGGAGGAACTGCACATGTTCCCTCCCGAGGTGGGCATGACCAACACTCAGGTACTGGTCACTGTGTTCGGCGAGGATCAGCTTCACGCCTCCATCCAGGTGAGCGAAAACCTGCGTGATGGAGGTCTCAACACCGAACTGTACTTTGAGCGCGACCCCCTGGGGCATCAGATACGGTACGCACTGAAGAAGGGCATACCCTTCGTCATCATCGTCGGTCCGGACGAGGCAGCAGCGGGCCAGGTGACCATCCGCAACCTGCCTCTCAACGAGCAGCGAACAGTCACCAGAGAGACGATGATAGCACAGGTCAAAGACTGGGAGGCCAGCGCAGGAGCATGAGCGGCATCAGAGGTGTGATCTTCGACCTGGGGAACACACTGATGTACATGGACAACGAATGGGAGGTAGTCAGACGCCGCGGAGCACGAGATCTGGTGGACTTCCTCATGGAGCGCGGCTTTGCCCTCGACCCTTCTCGGTTCGCGGAAGAGTACCTCTCCCTACGCAGGTCATTGTACGCCAAGTCTGTCGAGGAAGCTGTGGAGTACACCGCAGCCCACTCTCTGAGGACCTTGCTAGCCCAGTCGGGCTACGAACAAACGAGCCGGGAGCTGGTCCAGGGGGCATTGCGAGCGTTCTTCGCTTTCGAACGAGAGCAATGGAAGCCCTATCCCCAGGCCGAGGCCACCCTGCGCCAGCTCTCGGAAAGGGGCTACAGGCTCGCTCTCATCTCCAACGCCACCGACGATGAGCTCATTCAGGGCCTGGCAGAGAGAGTCGGCTTTCGAAGGTGGTTCGACATCAGCCTCAGTTCGGCTGGAGTGGGGCTCCGCAAGCCACAACCGGGCATCTTCCAGATGGTGCTGGAAGAGTGGGCGTTTCCACCCTCACAGGTGGTGATGATCGGCGACACACTTCGCTTCGATGTCCTGGGCGCCCACAACGCTGGCTGCAAAGGCATCCTCGCGGCCTGGGATCTGTACCCTGACTACGATGC
>JBAVWD010000144.1:0-21492 GCA_049697655.1 Anaerolineae bacterium
AGGCTAGCGAGATGCTCGTGCACCAGAGGCCAGTCGGGCCTCAGCCCTGAAGCCTCCTGGTATTGCTCAGCCGCCAGGTCGTACTGACCCAAACTCTCATAGCAGTGTCCCAGGTTCAGGAGGTATAGCGGCTCATTCGGCGCCAGCCTTATCGCCTTCTTGTGAGCCATCTCCGCCTCGTCGAAACGACGCTGAGACTCCAGACCGTCTCCCAACTCTGACCACCAGCGCGGGTCATCGTCCTTTCTGTTGATTGCCTCCGTCAGGAATTCAGTGGCCTTCTCGTAGCGACGCATTTGGCTGTACGCAGCACCGGCGTCGTGGTAGTATTGTGCCTCCTCCGGCTCCAGACCGATCGCTGAGAGATACTCCTCCAAGGCAGACTGGTACCGCTCACGCGCCTGGTACAGCTGGCCCAGCCGATGATGTCTTTCTGCCACGTCGGGTTTTTGCTCCAAAGCCCCAGCCAGCGCCGAGATGGCATCTTCGTATCGCTGCCCTTGTTCGTAGGCGGTCGCCAGAGCTTGGTGATAGCCCCCACGTGTGGGAGCGAGTTGCGTGGCCGTCTCCAGCGCTGCTATGGCCTGCTCCACCTTTCCCACCAAGAGGTAGGCCAGTCCAAGCTCGTAGTGATTATCAGGATCCTCGGGATCCATGTCGCATGCGGTGCGCAGTTCATTCACAGCCTCTTCGTCTCTGCCCAGCGTGCGGAGCACCACACCCAGATTGCGATGGTGCAGCGGATTGTGTGGCTCGAGTTCCACCGCTCTCCTGGACTCTCCGAGCGCCTTGTCTGTTCTTCCGTCCTTGGCGTGTATCAAACCCAACTGGCTGTAGGCGAGAGCGTCCTGGGGTCTCCTGGCAAGACTCTGCAGCAACTCGCTCTCCATCTTGCCCAGCCAGTCCGATCTCGTTGACATCGGGAGGGACTTGGCAACTCTAGAACCCAACTCAGCAAGCCGTGCGCGGTGTTCTGGCACATCCTCTGATAGCCTGAGAGCCCTCTGATGTGCCGCGGCCGCCTCTTCAAACCTCTCCTGCATCTCGTACGCCACGGAGAGCTCGTAGTGGGTCTTGAAGTCTTCGTCGTCCAGCGCCAGCGCATCCTGCAGACACTCTATGGCCTCGTCTCCTTCGCCCAGCCTGCGCAGCAGGCTGCCCTTGAAACGATGGTACACCACTTCATCCGGGTCCAAGTCGATGGCTGTCTGGCTGCTCTGCGCAGCGTCCTCAAGGCGCCCGACGGCCTCGTAGGCCTTGGCAAGTTCGAAGTGACTCTCCGGGTCATCAGGCTCCAGTTCGATAGCTCTGCCTAGTTCCTCAATCGCGCGATCATGCTCGCCGAGGTCTCGCAGGGAGGCACCGACTCCCCTCCGAGCCGCCGCCAGGCCACCATCAAGCTCCAGCACCCTCTCGAACTGAGACAAGGCTTCCTCGGGCAAGCCCTGCTCGTAGAGCACCTGACCGGCGATGAGGCGGACCTCCGGATCCTCTGGATCCAGGGCCACGGCCTTGCCGAGCGCCGCCGTCGCCTCGTCCGACCGCCCCATCCTGGCCAGCAGGCGCCCAAGGGAGAAGTGGTATTCTGGCCGCTGAGGGGCCCGCCGGGCAGCCTCTTCATACTGCCCAGCTGCCAACTCCAGCATTCCCCGCCTCTCATAAACCTGCCCCAGCGAGAAGCGGATGCCTGCATTGTCCGGCTCCAGACGCACACCTTCCTCCAGCTCTGAAATGGCATCGTCGAGCCGGCCGAGATCGTTGAGAACCCCCGCATACTGCGCTCTGTACACAGCACTGGATGGTGCGAGTTGCACGGCCTTCTGAGCAGCACGCGCCGCCTCTTCCAGCTGTCCCCCCGACCTGTACAACTGGGCGAGCGCTGCTTGCACCTCAGGAACTGCCTCACCAGCCTGTGAAGCCTGCTCCAGAGTGCTCAAGGCTTCATCCGTTTGGCCCAGCTCCCTGAGCACCTCTGCCACCCTCGCCAGGTAGCGCGGCTCGCCTGGTCTCAATTGCAGAGCCTCGCGATATAGAGCCAAAGCCCTCTGAGCGTACCCTTGAGACGCAACCACCTCTGCCAGTTCGTATAGCAGGGTGGGGTCTCCCTCGACCAGGGAGCTGGCACGCTCCAGGGCACGGATTGCAGCGTCTTCCTGGCCCACAGACCCGTAAGCCCGTCCTAGGGACCGATAATAGTGCCCATTGTTCGGGTTCAAGGAGGCTGCTTTCTCCAGTAGCGTCACAGCCTGCTCGGGGTCACCGCGCTCCAAATAGAGATCACCAAGCTGGTAGTTGCTCTCTGGATCTTCCGGGGAAAGCTCAACGGCTGCGGCCAGGGCACGCTCGGCATTGTCCCAATCAGCGATAGCCTCGCAGGAGATACCATAGGAGAGTTGGTACTTGTGCGATTGCGGATCCAGCTCGACGGCCTCGCCGTACGATGTGCGTGCCTCTTGCTGACGGCCAATCTGGTCCAGACTCTGCCCCAGTTCCCAGAGGATCCCGGCATCCCCAGGGCTGAGGTTCCGTGCCCGCTCCAGCGTAGCCACGCTGAGTTCGAACTCACCGCGACCACGCAGGAGCGCGCCTTTCTTCGTATGGTGGACGGCGTTCTCGGGATCCATGCTCATAGCTTCGTCCAGTTGCTGCAAGGCCTCGCGCGTCTGCCCCTGCGCTGCGTAGAGGTCGGCCAACTCGCTATGGACAAGTACCGGAGCGCTCACCAGTCTCTGAGCAGCCTCCAGAACTGCGATTGCCTCTTCAACGCGGCCAATGTCCCGCAGAGCCCAAGCATAATGGAGTTGGATCTCTGCATTATCTTTGGCGGCTTCCGCCGCTCTCTCCAGAGCCCCTGTCGCCTCTCGCGACAAACCCAACTCCTGCAATACCCTTCCGAGTTCATAACTGACCTCTGGTCGATGGGCTTCCAGCTCCGCGGCGTTCTCGGCTTCGGCTCTGGCAACGTTCAGCCGACCGAGGCGGCGGGCCACCGACGCCGCACCGACGTGATACTCTGCCCGGTCCGGGCTGAATCCTATGGCCTCCTGGTAGTCTTCCAGGGCCTCTTCCAGAGCCCCCTCGGCCTCGTGGACTCTGCCCAGAAGGAAGTGAACCTCACCGTTTCGAGGTTCCTGCCGTGCAGCCACTTGCAGATGGCTCTGAGCATCCTCCACTCGTCCCATTCTGTAGCACAGCGCGGCTGCGCGTAGATGATAGCGTGCGCTGTGTGGAGCGATGGAGACTGCCTCCTCGTACATCCGAGACGCGTCAACGTCTCGACCCAGCTTCTCGTACGCCTCGCCCAGGTCTGCCACTGGCTCAGCCTGTGAGGGATCCAGTTCAATCGCCCTCATGAGCATTGGAACCGCGGCATCGAGACGGCCCATCTGTCCAAGCAAGGTACCCAGTCGATGATGGTGCTTGCCATCCCCGGGCTCGAGGGTCACGGCGGCTTCATACTGTGAGATAGCTTCATCCCATCTGCCCTGTCGAGCGAGGAGAACTCCCAATTCATGGTGTGCAGATGCCAGTCCAGGCTCCATCTCCATCGCTTTGCGCAGATGTGACTCGGCCTCGCTGCTACGCCCCGAGCGACATAGGATGCTTCCTGCCAAGACACGGTACTGAGCATCCTCTGGCGCCAGTTCCACGGAGCGCTCGGCCCACACCCAGGCTTCCTCGTCCCTGCCCGCGGTTACGAGGACGGCCGCCAGGTCAAAAGACCAGTCGGGCCGCTGAGGGTCAAGTTCTACGGCTCTCGTAAGATGCTTGATAGCTCCCTCGACCAGACGTGCCTCGCGAGACAGTGTGCCGGCCTTGTGCTGATACTCTGCGTTCTTGGGGTCCGTGTGCGCGGCCTGCCGGTATTCCGCCAGTGCATCGCCGCTCCGATCCAGCCGCTCATACATCGACGCCAGCTGGTAGTGCCATGGTGCCTGATCATGGGCAAGGGTCAGTGCTCGGGACAAGGCATCGGCTGCCTCCTCCCAGCGCTCTCGCATGGCATGCAACTGGCTGATATAGTATGGCGAGGATGGATCCCGAGGGTCTCGTTTCTCTGCCGCTTGATAGGCCGCAAGAGCTTCTGCATACCACTCCTGTTCCTGGTAGGCGCGGCCCAACTCGACGTAGGGAACCGCGTTATCCGGCTCCAGGGTCGTCGCTTGCTGCAGCTCCGCCTGAGCCTCCGCGTACCGCTGAAGCCGGTTGAGCGCCATGCCAAGACTGCAGTGATAGGCAGCTACCGCCGGATTAAGCGCTATGGCGTGCTGGAAGGAGGACAGTGCGTCCTGAATCTGGCCCTTCTTGAGATAAGCCAGACCCAGCTCGTGATAAGTGTCGGAGCAAGCAGCATTGGCTCCCTTAGCCGCGGCCTCCAATTCCGACACCGCCCTGTCCACTTGGTCCATCTCTCGATAGAGCAGACCGAGATTCCGCCGTGAAATCAGTTTCCCTGGGTCTCCGGCCGAGCCCTCGTCCAGACTGCTCTGGCGGTACTTCTCGCGGTATCCCAGCAACTCTTGTCGGCCTCGCGTATCCCCCTGTTCGCGACCGATGATGCCCTCGAACAAGGCTGTGGCATCGTCCGTCTGGCCAAGTTCCCTCAAAGCTATTCCCAACTTGTAGACCGAAGTCAGGTCGAGGTTGTCGATGAGAGCCAGAGAGGCAGCCAGTTCACGGGCCTCCTCAGGAGTCTCATTGTGAGCCAAGCACTTGGCAGCAATGCGCGGCCCCCAGCCATCGATGCGTATCTGCAGCAGCTGCTGCAGATACGCAAGCCGATCAGTCATGAGATGATAGAGGTGTACCAGTACGCCTTCCCACCGCTGGGCGGCTTCCTCGGAGTCCAGGCAGATGCTCGCGGGCAGCGTCCCGGTGCAAGAATCGCTCAGCGCGAGCGCTACAAAGAAGTCGCGCACCGTGGGATCACTGAAGGACACGGTGTCATTCTGCCTGGAGACACTCACTACCCCTGTCGAGGCCAGAGCCGAAACCCACTGCCGCGATAGTCCAACACCTGCGGGTTCCAGCTGAGCGACTAGCTGCCCATCGCCAGGGACAGCCCCGCTGTACTCCCCTAGACGCTGCATGTGCAGTGCCAGGCTGGCCAGGCGCTGTTTCGTCTCGTCCAGCATCAAGCCTGCCGAAGCGTCACTCGCCGACTCCAGTAGTCGCCGCACCCCTTCCCTGACGACGGCGCTCCGTTCGGCCTGACCCACGCCTGCGGGCGCGCCCCGGACTAGGTCCGCATATACCGCCGAATAGAGAGGTATACGAAGGAGCCTCCAAAGGCGCTCGTCGGCCCTGGCGTTCCACACTGCGAAGCTCTTCGCCGACTCGGGCAACTGTCCCTCGAGGTACCTCATGCGCTCTTCGTCGCTGAACTCCTGGAGTTCGACCACGTGCGGGTCCTCCAGCCATCGCCTGAACGGCCGGTACTCCTCGGTACGGCACGCAGCCACGCACCTGGCGCTATGTGCCTCCGCCAAACGGGCCACTTCGTCAAGGACCTGGTTGTCCCGCACGCGTTCGAGGCCATCCAACAGGAACAGGATACGGTTGCCCGCGAGGATGCGGCCCACAGCCTCCTCATCCACTTCAAGCTCATACTCGCCAAAGGACGCCGCCAGGGCCTGCAATATGCCTGCACTTCCACCCGACGCAGGCAGTTCCAGGTACAGCGGAACGTACTCGGACGAGTCACGCCCGGGCTGTGCGCCGAACTCACCGCCTCGGAGCACGCGACCGGCCTGCTGGAACGCCAGCCACCGGAGGGTGGCACTCTTGCCACCGCCCGCCCCCCCCAACAGAACGATCCTCTCCCAGGAGTCGGAGCAGGAAAGGAGATCCGCTGTACTCTGGAGAGCTGCTTGAGAGCCTGAATCGCCCCCTCCATCGTTGGCCTGCGAGCCCGTAGCCGCACCGCTCGCAGGCACAAAGCGCACCGGTACATAGGAGGAGGATATGCGCTGCAGTCTAGGATCATCGACCAGAGACTGCAGGTACTTGCCCACCGTCGCCTGTACGTCTATGACTTCCACCCTGCTCTCGCCCGCTGCTTCTTCCGGCGATGCCAGCGTGCCTCCATTGTCCATCTCGCTCATGGTCCCAACCTCACACTCTGCCTATCATCCAGAAGGAAACCACGCAAATCATGACACCCACCACGGTGAGAAACGCACCCACGCCTGCGGCCGTGCGAATGAGCTGGTTGATAGCCTCCACCATTCGCGATGCCGAATCGATGAGAGGCGCGACCGTGTCCTGCGTGACGGCACGTCCGCTAATCCTCACAGATTGCGAGGACAACTGCTTCATCGCCTGGTGGTATTCCTTGGCCAGGATGATCCAAAGCCCTGAAAGCGATGAAAGTACCCCCATGACGAACAGACTCACCGACATAACGACCTGAATCTCGTACCTCATGCTTCTACCCCTCCCGCACTTAGAGTGCTGTCTGCCACTGTCCGGGCTATCATTCTCCTCATGTCCTCGATCACGAAGGGCTTGGTCACAAAACCATGCACGCCAAGCTTCCTCACTTCCCTTTCCGCCTCAGGAGAGCCGTAAGCGGTCATCACGATTACCTTCATGAAGGGATCGAATTGGCGGACCGCCTTGATCAGCGATACACCGTCCATATCGGGAAGCTTCAGGTCCACAACAATAAGATCGAAGTGGCCCGCAACGACTCTCTTGAGCGCCTCATCCCCGGCACCCACTACTTCGACTTTGAAGGACGGCGAGGAGTCCTCCAGACTCTGCCTCAGGAAGTACGACAGCGTGTCCTCATCCTCAGCGATCAGCAGTCTTCCCAGCGTCTCTGTCATACCCAGCCTACCCGACCAAAGCGAATCGCACTGCTCTACTCATACTGATGTGCAAGATCCGTGCCAGGCTGCGATCTTGGAGCGGGCTGACTAATCGCGGGGGGCACAGGCTCTCCTCAGCGGGTGCCGAAACCATCAGGGACGACGACTCGGCGGGGGCCACATGTTGTGGTCGCTTGCTGGTGCGCTACTAGACCTAGTGGTGTTTGCGCCGGCTCCGTCTCGCCACTCACCAATAATCGGCCGCGAATCCCTTTCCACCTACCCCGGGTTCGGTCGTGATGCCGGCTACGGGCAGAGGGTGTCGAGGGCGCGGAAAACTACACAGTGCGCAAAAGTCCACGCACAGTTGGGGAAAAACGCCGTGTGCAGGCAAAAGTCGGCGCCGCCGAGGATGGAATCGCGGCTTCTCGACACTGCAAGACAGGTCGATGGGGCGGCAGGCAGGCTCAGACGAAGAATGGGCTAGTCTGGGGTCTGTGAACTGGGGACCGACGGGGCCGGCAGCGCTGGAGCGATTCCCCTACCGCTGGTCTGGGTCCAGGCCGTACTTCTTCACTGCATAGTTGAACTGATCCCGGCTCAGGTTCAGTAGCTTGGCGGCCTGGCTCTTGTTTCCCTGCGTCTGAGTCAACGCTTCCAGCATCATTCGTTTCTTGATACTGGCCATCATGGCCTCCATGTCAACGCCATCAGACACTGGAGGGATCGGAACCACGTTGCTCGCGAAGGCCATGCTGGGTTCCACGCTCACTATCTCGGCGGGCAAGTCGCTGACGTTGATCATGTCACCGCTGCAGAGGATCATCGCCCGCTCGATGACGTTGCGCAGCTCACGAACGTTGCCCGGCCATTCATACTGTCGCAGCAGGCGCAGGGCATCATCTGAGATGCCCTGCACGTTCTTCAGACTGGTCTTATTGAAGTCGGCAACGAACGCGGCCGCGAACTTATCGATATCTTCGGCGCGGTCTCGGAGCGGAGGTATATCAATCACCATCACGCTCAACCGATAGTACAAGTCCCCGCGGAACTCGCCCTCTTGAATCGCCTGCCGAAGATCGCGGTTGGTGGCAGCGATCACGCGAAGGTCGATGGGTATCTCCTTCACGCTGCCCACCCGCCTGACCGTCTCTGTTTCGAGAACGCGCAGTAGCTTGGCCTGCAGTTCCAGTTTGAGGGTGCTGATCTCGTCCAGGAACAGGGTGCCTCCGTCGGCCATCTCGATCAGGCCAGGCTTCTCCTCTATGGCGTCAGTGAAGGAGCCTTTCTCGTGCCCAAAGAGCTCGGTTTCCACCAAGCTGTCGGGGATGGCAGCACAATTGATGGCCAGAAAGCCTCTCTTTGCCCTGGGGCTCAGCCTGTGGATGGCCTGCGCCACCACTTCCTTGCCAGTGCCGCTCTCCCCTTGGATCAGCACGCTGGCTTTGGTGGGCGCCAATCGCTCGATGAGACTCATGATGTCCTGCATCTGCTTATTGTCACCGACGATGAACTGATGGTCCCCGTCCTGCTGATGGCGGAGCCTTCGTATCTCCTGGCGCATGGCCCTGGATTCGAGGGCTTTGGCCGCGGTGATACTCAGCTCCTCCAGGTTGATTGGCTTCTCGAGGTAGTCATACGCACCAAGCTTCATCGCCCGCACGGCGCTTTCGACACCTGCGTGGCCGGTGAGCACGATGACCGGCAGGTTGGAGTCCACCCTATGAATCTGATCCAACACATCCAGACCATCTCCATCCGGCAATCTCAGGTCCAGCAACACCAGGTCTATCTGTTGCCTGGTGACCACATCCAGACCTTCGGCGGCCGTGTAAGCAATGGCGGCCTGGTAGCCCTTATCCTCCAGTGAGGCCTTCAGAAAATAACAGAGGGTCTCTTCGTCATCAACGATCAGGATTCTGTCGTTCATCACCCTCCCCTCCCCGCCAGGGGAAGCCTGACGATGACCTTCGTTCCTTCCCCCTCCTCACTCAGCACCTCGATCTCGCCGCTGTGCTCATCGATGATCCGTTTGGCTATCACCATTCCAAGTCCAGTCCCTCTGGTCTTCGTCGTGTAGAAAGGCTCGAAAAGCCTGCCACTATCTTGCTCTCTGATTCCCACGCCATGGTCACTTATCTCGACTTCGACGTACTCCGCTTCCCCCCGGGAGGGACCGGCGATGACAATGTCGAGCGACCCGCCGGCGGGCATGGCCTCTATGCCGTTAAGCACTAGCTTGGAGAGGGCTTGGCGCAGACGCTTCTCATCTCCTCTCACTAGCGGTAGGCCAGCGCTGTGGCAGCGACGCACCTGCACGCCCGCCGCAGCGGCCTTATTCTCATACTCGTCCACCACTCGCCCCACAACCTCAGAGATGTCACAAGGAGCCAGGTTCAGGTGTGGGGGCCTGGTGATAAGCAGGATGTCCTCAACAATCCGATCTACCCTCTCCCCCTCCTTCAGGATCCTCTGCAAGGCCTCGTGTCTCTCGTCACCCGCGCGGAACTTGGTGAGCAAATGCTGGATCCCAGCGACCATGCCGGCCAGTGGGTTGCGTATCTCGTGAGCCACTACCGCGGACACCTCAGCCAGCACCGAGAGACGGTCCCGCTTGCTCCTTTCCTTCTCCTGCTCTTTGACACGCCTGAGATCGGTAAGCGTAATCATCGCTCCACTGTTCCTGCCGTTGTCGCCTCGCAACGGCGAAACGCTCATGTGGAGGGGTACTCTCTCGTTGAGGTTCTCACCTGCAACAATCTCTTCCTGCCTGTAGGCTAGATCACGTTGGAGGCTGTCTCGCACTACGGCCGCGCCGGATCCGAGCAAACCTTCCAGTCCGCTGCCCAGAACGTCCTCTTCGCGGCAACCCAGCAATCGCTCTGCTTCCTGGTTAACCAGCATCACCGACGCTTCGCGGTCCACTACGACCACCCCGTGGGGCATACTTTCCAGCAGTAGCCGTTGGCGCGCCTCGCGCTCTGCAAGCCAGTTAGTGCGCTCCTGAAGAGAAGCAAGGTGGCCTGCCTGCTTCAGAGCCAGCGCCAGACGTTCTCCCACCGTACAGAAGACTTCAATCTCAGCGCGGTCATAGGCACGCGTGCCCTGCCGCCCGAGCAGCATCAGCCCCCATACCTGACGACCGTCGCGCAGAGGCACGAGCGCGGTCGCGATGCCATCCCCTAGCCTGGCATTCACCTCATCGATCCACGGATCCGGGCCCGCTTCACTCAGCGGTAGCCCTCCCTCCCAGCGGCGCACGGCCTGGCTCAGAACCCCTTGGGCAGGGAGCCTTCGCAGCCGAGGTTCGTCCCAAACGTCCGCTCGGAAACGGCGCTGACTCGCCAGCACCAAGTCCTCGTCTTCGCCGTCGCCAACGAATATGGCTACCATGTCCACCGAAGGGAGTTGCAGGAGACCCTCCCCTGCGCTCTCCGTCAGTTTGTGCACCGTCTCGCACCGCAGGAGATCGCGGCTCATAGCATCGAGAAGCGTCGCCTCCTCCAGTTTTCTTGTCAGTTGCCGTAGCCGCCGGGTAGCCTGCGAAGACTGCTCCAGCTCGCCTGTAGTCTCCACCGAGGCTTCCCCCGCAGCCTGTGACTCCTTCTGCGGAGCTCCGGCAGCCTCAACCTCTCCAGCAGTGGCCTTGCCAGAGCGCCTTTCCCGACGGGTGGAGTCCAGCACCTCGGCAACGCTGCTGGTGAGCTCTGCCAGGTTGACTGGCTTCTCCAAATAGTCGTAGGCCCCGAGCTTCATCGCTCGCACCGCGGTTTCGACAGCCGCGTGTCCTGTCAACACTATCACAGGAAGCTCAGCGTTGGCTTTCCTGATCTCGCTCAGTACGTCGAGACCCTCTCCGTCGGGCAGCTTGAGGTCTAACAACACCAGGTCAACGCCCTGAGCGGCCAGTTGCTCGAGACCATCTCCAGCCGTGTGCACGGCCAAAGCCTGGTACCCCTTGTCTTCGAGCGACTCCTTGAGGAAGTAGCAGAGAGTCTCTTCGTCGTCTATGATCAGTATTCGCCCGCTCATCGCCCTTCCTCTACAGGCAGCGGAAGCCGCACCGTCACCTTCGTCCCTTCCCCCTCCCTACTCTCCATCGCGAGCTCACCCTTGTGCTCCTCGATGATCCGCTGGGCGATGGGCAGCCCCAGTCCCGTTCCCCGTGGCTTCGTGGTGTAGAAGGGCTGGAATATCTTTGGCAGTTCCTCCTCCTTGATGCCCAAGCCGTTGTCCTCTATCACCACCTCGAGGTACCGCACCTGGCCTTCACCAGGGACAGGCCCTCTCGCCGCTATCCTCAGCTGCCGTCCCCTGGGCATCGCCTCCATGGCGTTCGCCACCAGGTTGGAGAATGCCTGCACCAACCTCATCTGGTCTACCCTCACCTCGGGTAGGTTGGGCGCAAAGTCGGTCAAGATCTCCACGCCCTGGGCCGTGGCTTTATGCTTTCGCTGCCCAACAAGCTCCTCCAAGATGCTAACGAGGTCGCAAGGGGCCAGATTGAGGCGCGGTGGCCGTGAGATGAGCAGGATGTCCTCAATGAGGCTGTTGACTCTCTCCCCTTCCCTTTGTATCCTTTCCAGAGCCTCGTGTCTCTCGTCATCCTTGTCGAACTTGGAGAGAAGATGTTGGATGCCAGCGGCCATCCCGGCGAGCGGGTTCCGTATCTCGTGAGCCATCACCGCCGATACCTCCCCCAGCACCGCAAGCCGCTCCAGTCTGATCCTCTCTTCCTCCAGTTCCTTCTCTCCTCTCAGGTCGCGCAGCATAACCACGGCGCCATTGACGGTGCCGCCCTCTCCTCGCAGGGGGGAAACGCTCATGCCGAGGGGCAAGCTTTCTCCTCCGTCCCTCCTCACGTGGATCTCCACTCCGGGATAGGCCAGCTGCCTCTCCATGCTGTCCCGCACGATACTGGCCCCACGACCCAGCAACTCTTCGACTGAGCTGTCCAAGACCTCCGGCTCCTTACAGCCGAGAAGGCTCTCCCCGGCCCGATTGACGAGACGTACCTTTCCGTCCCTGTCCACCACGACCAATCCATTGGTCATGTCCTGAAGCACGCTCTCGCTGAAGCGACGCATGGCGCCCACCTCGCTGACGCTACGTTGCAGGCGATGGATCAGCTGAGCGTTCTCTATGGCGACTCCTATCTGGTTTCCCACTGTGACCAGCAATGCGATGTCCTCATCCGTAAACCTGCGAGGCTCGCGACCATATATGTTCACCACGCCGTGAACGCGATCTTTGGACGCCAACGGTATGCCCGCGCGAGTGCCGGCTTCCAGTCCTTCCGCCCCGGGCCCCACCTCCACCAGTGGGCCCTGGTCGGAGGCGACAATCACTCTCCCGGCTTGAGCTACTTCCACGGCCAATCTGCGGGGTCCGTCAGGCCAGCCAAGTCTTCTCATCGATTCCGCAGTGAATCCTTGCTTCACCACGGGAGTCATGGACATCTCTCCGTCGCCACTCCCGGTCAAGTAGATCACACCCGCATCCATGCGTGTCAGACCCAGGAGCTTGTTCAGTACCTCGGCCAGCATGTCCTCTGTGTCCACGGAGCGGCTGACCGTATTGGCGATAGCATTGACTGCGGAGAGATACTCCGTTCTCAGCTGCACCTGGCCCCGCCACCTCTCCCGCTCTCGCACGTCCCTGGCCATACACTGCACGATGCTCCGGCCTTCCTGGGACACGGTGTGGGCGCTGAAGCGCACCGGCACCTCGTCACCGAGCCTGTCAATGAGAGACACCCCCTCTAGGGTCGCCACACCTTCCTTGAAAGCGCTCTCCAGGTAATCCTCGACTGCCTTCCTGTGGGCCGGGGAGACGAGGTCGGTGAGACTCATTCTCAGCAGGCTGTCCCTCGGGTACCCCGTCAAAGACTCTGCCCTGTTGTTGACCTCCAAGAGACCCAGGTCACCGCCAAGCGTGAAGACCGCCTCGTCTGTTCCCTCCACGAGCTTGTTGTACTTCTCTCCCGATTCCTCCAGGCCTGCACCGCGCTCGCTCGGGCGCCAACGCCTCTTCAGCAGGAAGTAGGCCGCGTTGCCAAGGAACAGCCCCACCACAAGAACCGTGAGCAGGGCGGTGACCGTGGTCCCGCCTGTACCTGCAGCACCCGCCCCCAAGGGAACGCCGAACCACGTCCGATCAACCTGCTGTTTGAGGCCCAACGCCTCGACGGAGGCCAGTCCATAGTTGAGGACTGCCACTTCGGTGTCCGCATCCCTTGGCACCGCAAAGGCGTAGCTGACGGTCTGTTGAGGTAGACCGACAATCTTGATTTCGCCCTCCAGATTCGCTTCCTGCACAGCGCGCAAAGCAGCGATCTCATCCGCCACGAAGGCCACAACCTGTCCCTCACGCACAGAGCGCACCCCCTCCTGCGCCGTTTGGACCAAGACGGCCGAGATCTCAGCCTCGCCTGCCAGCACGCTCTGAGCAGCGGTGCCGGCTTGAACGGCTACGCGTTGTCTCCTGAGATCCTCAAGTCGAGCTACATCGAACCTGTCCGACCGCACGAAGATTGCCAACGAGGTGCTCACGTATGGCTCGGTGAAGTCAAACTCGTCTCCGTTCTCTGGGGTCTGCACCATGCCCATCACGGCGTCCACTTCCCCGTTCGCCATGGCGACCAAGGCCTCTTCCCGGGTCATGGGCTGGACCTCTATGCCTACCCCCAGGACCGGCCCCAAGGCCTCCGCCAGGTCGACCTCATACCCCTGGTAGGGGCCGTCACCCTCGGAGAAGCCGAAAGGCGGCTCCGCCCGTCGACCGGCGAACCGCAACTGGCCTTTCTCGGCCAGCCAGCCCCGCTCAGCCTCGCCAAGTGGTGCCACTCCAGCAGGCGTCCGGGCACCCTGGAACAGATATGTGACGACAGCGGCCAGCAAGAGCACGCCCAGCAGGCACGCAGCCAGAATGACATGCCTTTTTCGAACCTTCAGCAACCCGATGAGGGACATTTCACCTCAGTTCCGACGGCAGAATCCCCAGCGCCTGCCGGTACTTCTGCACGGTGCGCCTGGCCACGGAGATGCCAGCCGCGGCAAGCAAATCCACTAACTCGCCATCGGTGAGCGGATGTGCCTCTTGTGACACCGCTTCCTTGAGCAATGACTTAGCCCTCAGCGAACCATCGAAGAAATCTGCCAGAGCTACGATGCGCCCCCCGGGTATGAGAGCGTACTTGGAGGCCACGGCTCTGCTCATGGTTGATTCGTGCATACCCAGCGTCTCCGCCAGTTGAGCTCGCGTCAGAGGCCGAAGAGACATCTCGTCGCCCAGCAGGAACTCCCTCTGATGCTCCACCAGCCCTTCCACCACTCGGCGGAGCGTCCGCCATCTCTCATTCCAGCCGGAGATGAAGAGCCTCCCCCTCTCCAGGCAACGCCGAACGTGCTCATACCCCTCCGCATTCTCCTCCGTTGCACTCCCCCCCAGCATCTCGTAGTCTTGGTCCAGGCCAAGGCGAAAACGTCCCGCTTCGGGGAACTGTATCTCGAACTCCTCTTCGCCGCACGCACCGTGCACAGTGATGAGCACGTCGGGCCGAAGGTAAGCCTCCTGAACCGGGCGCTCGGCGGACGTGGGTGACTGGACCCAAGAGTGGATGGGATAGGGATGGAGATTGGCGCTGATGAAGTCCCTGGCCCGCCCGATATCCTCCTCCGCCAGCCGCAAGCTTCTGGCGATCTTCTCCAGCTTGCCCTTGCACAGCGCGGCCCAGTGGTCGCGGATCAGGAGGCGACAGAGCTCCAACAGTTCCCCGTCACCGTCGAGGCTTTCCAATTGAATCAGGAGACTCTCTTCCACGGTGCTCGCAGCGACGCCCACAGGCTCCTGCCTCTGGACCACCGATAGGACTTCTTCGACCCGGCTGATGGGCACGCCCGCCGCTGAGGCAATGGTGCCCAGCTCGCAGTCGAGGAGACCATGGGCATCCAGGTTCTCCAGCAGGAGAGAGGCGACTTCCAGCTCGAACTCAGACAGTTGGGGTGAGAGCTGCCAGAGAAGATGATCGCGGAATGACCACGGCGCCGCCACAGTGGAGAAGGGATCCCAGTCGTCGTCCGTGAGATCGGCCATTGCCCCAAAGCCCCCCTCATCGTCGAAGGCAAGGCCGCGCGTCTGGTCCGCGCTGCCCTGGCAGAGAGGACAAGAGGCACCAGAAAGAATCGCGCCACAGCTCTCGCAGTAGCCAGCCTCGGTGGCCTGGAGCGCAGGGTTCTCGGCCAGCTCGCTGTGGATGGCCTGCTCCAGTTCGGCTGAGGCCAGTTCCAGCAATCCGCTGAGGACCACCAGTTTGGGCGTGGTCTTGGGCTTGGGTACCGGTGCGCTCCTTATCCGGATGTCCACTTGCACCCTCGGCCAGCAAAGGTGATATGGCGACTCCGCAAGATCACACACAGCACGCCGACTTCGCCGCGACTGCGGAGTCTTGCACGCTGCTCGCCCATCGGAGGGGACGGCACTCACCGATCTCTGACTGAAAAGTGCGCATTCAACCCGCCAATCGGGCCTGGATCACTTATAGCACAGATCATAGGTAGTTGTCAAGCGCGGAGAAATCAGCGTTTGGGACCGCCAGGACGGCTGCGGCAGGTGGATCGCGTGGCGCTGCGCCAGAAAGCCTGGCAGGAGCGGGCGTGCTGCCCTCACTTGGCACCTTGGGGCGACGTCGTGCCTGGTGTACATGGCCTGGGAGCAATGCGCTTCCTACGCAGTGCCCTTAGAACTTGCCGCGATTGCCAGGATTGTGCTATCGTCCATGGTCCAAATGCACAGCCATCGCCATGGGAGGAGAGATGACAGGAGAACACCCAACTTACATATGGATGAACGGAGAGTTCATCCCGTGGGATGACGCCAAGCTTCACGTAACGACGGATGCGGTTCGCTTCGGAAGCTCGGTATTCGAGGGTATGAGAGGCTACTGGAATGGGTCACAGGGGCAGCTCTATATCTTCAGGATGGAGGATCATCTCCGGAGGCTCTCCCAGTCCATGAAGATGATGCGCATGACGCTCGACTATCCGCTCGACGATATCAGGGAAGCCTGCGTGCGTCTCCTCTCCAAGAATAGCCTGCGGGAGGATGTGCACCTCACGCCCACGGTCTACTTCGGTGTGGGCCAGGGGTTCTTCTCCTACAAACCGGGCACGGTGGACGTCGGGGCCTACGTGTTCGCCGGGCCGCGCAAGTCCATCCTGGGCACCGGCCAGGGCATCCACGTCTGTGTCAGCTCCTGGACGCGCATCTCAGACCGTGACATCCCGCCCCGGATCAAGGCCGCCGCCAATTACCAGAATGGCAGGCTGGCCACAGTGCAGGCCGCGGAGGATGGCTACGACAGCGCCATACTCCTCAATGAGCTGGGCAAGGTGGCCGAGGGCCCAGGGGCCTGTGTCTTCCTCGTGCGGGACGGCACGGCCCTCACCCCGCCGGTGACCGGGGGCATCCTGGAGAGCATTACCAGGGCCACCCTCATCGAGCTCTTCCAGAAGGAGATGTCGGTACCGGTGGTGGAGCGAGAAGTGGACCGGACTGAGCTTTACATCGCCGACGAGGTCTTCATGTGCGGCAGCGCCTTTGAGGTGTTGCCGGTGTTCTCCGTGGACCGATACCAGGTGGGCGATGGCAAAGTTGGCCCGCTGACCGCGCCGTTGCAGACCGAGTATGAGAACGTGATCAGGGGGAAGAATCCGAAGTACTCAGACTGGGTGCTGCCTGTGCACGGCTCCTGAGCCAAACGCCCCTCGCATCCCACTGTTCACAGTAGCATCAGTAGTCCAACAAAGGAACCCTCGCCCGAAGCGGTGTGGGCGACCTGGCAGCTATCGCGCCTGGCCTCCCCATCGACCCTCGCGAGGGTTCCTCTCGTTTCTATGACCCGCCAAGGACTCGAACCTTGAACCAACTGATTAAGAGTCAGCTGCTCTGCCGGATTGAGCTAGCGGGCCTTGACTACTCAACATTATACGGGCGCAGTACCGTCATGTCAAGCAAGCACCCGCAGGCGCTTCTGAATTGCCACGCACTTCAACCAGTCACTCCAGCCGCCCAGGTTCCTGCCTGCTAGGCCCGCTCCTTCTGCGGCGCCTCCCCCTGTCGCCCAAGGGCTAGCGCCCTCAAAACGAGCCGGTGACTTATGTCAAGCGCCTTCCGCGGGGTTCAACATCCCCCCCCGAGTGTCGTCCGACTCCCTAGGGAACCTCTGGTAGATAGTAAGTGAAGAGCGCCTGGTACTCATAGTTGGCGTCCAAGAAGTCGCCGTTCCACCCCCCCAGAGCGTAGATGCCCGTGTCGCCCGCTACCACCGCCAGGTTCCGCCACTGTCCCGACACTGGCGTCTCCAGCGCAGACCACTGGTCTGACCTGGGGTCGTAGCGCTCGTTGAAAGCCAGGTATCTGTTCCATCCGCCTCCGATGGCATACAGACTCCCAGCGATGGTAGCCACTCCCAGGCCCCCCCGCCGCATGCTCATGGGAGTTCTCTGGCGCCAGGGGTCGGCAAGACCCTCTTGGGAAGGGTCGTACTCCTCGACTGTCGCGAACTCCCTTTGCCCGTCGTACCCCCCTACTACATAGATCTTTCCGTCGATCACGCCGGCCGAGGCGAACCCTCGCGGCGACGACATCGGCGTGTTCTCAGACCAGGTCTCGGTAGTCAGGTCATACTCCAAGGTGGAGGCCACATACGCGGAGCCGTCCCAGCCTCCGAACACATACAGCTTCTCCTCAACCGCGGAGATGGCATAGGCGCACAAGCGAACCGGCATGGGGGCCCCAGCCTCCCAGGAATCAGCCTCTGGATCGTAGATCTCCAACCTAGCAACGACCCCCTCTTCGCTGGAGTAGCCCCCAGGCACATACACCTTCCCTCCCATCAGGGCAGCTCCCACATTGGTGACGGGCGTGGGTTTGTCAGCCCTGGCTCGCCAACTGTTGGTGGGAGGGTCGTACTCGTCGACGGCACCTGTGGTGCCAGCCGATGTGTCACCACCTATGAGGAGAATCCTCCCGTGATAGTACACGGCAGCCAGTCGGCTGCGCGGCGTGGGCAGCGGAGCCAGGGAGTCCCAGCGCTGCAACTGGGCCGGAGTGCCGCCCTGGGCGGCGCTGGCTCCCTCGTCCAAGAATTCGTTGCCCGTCGCGGGAACAGAGGACATTTCCACGCGCGGCAGCAGCACCAGCATCGCAGCGAAGATCACCGTCGCCACCAGAAACACACGCTTGCGCGGTGAAATCGGTTCGCGCGCGACGGGTGCTGCCTCCACCCCCAGCTGGTCCTCTGCCCTTGCTGGCCTTTCCATCTCGACCAGGCCCTCTTTCACGGCGTAGAGGGCCACTTCCGTCCGAGACTGGATGTCCAGCTTGACGAAGATGTTCTTGAGATGGACCTTGACCGTATTGACGCTGATCACAAGATCCCGAGCGATCTGCTGGTTGGTGGCGCCGGTAGCCACGGCGCGCACTATCTCCAGCTCCCGCTCGGTCAGCGCTTCCTTCTCTTCAATCATCAGGTCCGTCTCCAAGAAAGGGCCACTTCCCGACACGGGACAAGTGGCCCCTCCTAGTGACTGGCAGAGTATCGCCGCCCCTTCAGATCATCAACGGTATTCTCGCCCAGGTCAGGCTTTCTGGAACCCCTCACCTGGTGCCTGGACTAAGTAGTTCTTGCACGCCAGGTCCACGTACTCCTTGTTCAAGACTGGTTCCTGGTCATTGTAGCGCGCCGTGTTCACCACCTGGTCTACGAGGTCGCGTGGGTGGCAGGCCCTGAGCGGTCTATTGGTCTTGCGATAGTACCTGTCAACCAGGTACGAGAACCCGTCCTTGTCGAAGGCGACCCCCTTGGCTGCGCAGACTCGCTCGAACAGCAGGTAGTACTCGTACAGAGTGGGGTTGGGAATCATCACCTTGTGAGGGATTCGACGCAGGAAAGCCTCGTCCAGCGTTCCAGGGTCCAGGTTGGTCGAGAAAATCACTAGAGCGTCGAAAGGTATCTGAATCTGCTTCCCCGTGTGCAGCGCCAGGTAGTCCACCTGGCCCTCCAAGGGTACAATCCAGCGGTTCAACAACTCCTCTGGCAGCAGTAGCTGTCGCCCGAAGTCATCTATAAAGAAGATGCCGCCATTGGCCTTCATCTGAAGCGAGGCCTCGTGGCATTTGGAGATGGGATCGAACACCAAACCAAGCGAAGTCAGGGTCAGTTCTCCTCCAGCCATGACCACCGGACGCTTGCAGAGAGCCCAACGCGAGTCGCGATCAACGTCCCTGCCCTCAACACCTCCCTCCACCAGCCGGTGACACTCTGGATCGAGGACCTTGATCAGTTGCCCTTCCACTTCGCAGGCGTGCGGAACGAATATGCTGCCGAGAACCAGATTAACTATGTTCTGCGCGATGTAGGTCTTCCCGTTGCCCGGCGCTCCATACAGCAGAATAGGCTGGCCGGAATTCAGCGCCGGCCCCAACTGGTCGATCACCGACGCGTTCACCACCACGTCATTCAGGGCGTGCGCCAGGTCCTCCCTCCGGATCACGGAGCACGCCATGGCCACACTCTGTCTCCTGACAATCTCCACGTAGGCATCCAGAGATACGGGTGCTGGTCCCAGGTACTCGTTGCGTGCCAGAGCCTCGCGGGCCCGGGCGGTGCCCGCCTCGGTGATGCCGTAACGGTATACGGGTACCACTCCTCTGTCGCTTCCCAGAACGGTGCAGAGCTTCTCTTTGCGCAGCACATCCAGGAGATCGACGGCCACAGGCAAGGGAACCTTCATCCGGTCCGCAATCTCCGTGCCATCCATCTCGCCCTCGAAGTAGAGCGTCTTGAGGACTAGGTCCGTCAGAAGGCCTCGTGACACCCCCAGATCCTCAACGGATAGAGGCTTGCTCAACGGACCGCCTGACGCCACTCTTGTACCTTCCGATTGGCCCATCATCTCAACTCCTCAACCCTGTCGAGTCTCAAGCAGCCACACCATCAACACCTCGGATGCCCAGGCGCGATGCGCTGACTCTCTTAGGCCCGGCGCAGCCCATTATACAGCACGTGGCGGTCCAACGCAAGCACGCCTTGCCAGCCTCCTTGTCCCCGAGAGTTGCGTCAGCTACAATCTAGTCGCTCGTCGCCATCCACGCGGATGAGAGGTCGATGCGACTAGGATTCCCCGTCAAGGTACTGGGGCAACCCGGACTGAAGTCCCACGACACCAGGCGCTGGCAGAATCACCCGCATCTCAGCGTCAGTCTCGCGTATCTGCGCGATGTATTCCTCTATCTGGACCGACAGGATATCCGCATGTACCGGATGGCGGCAGACCTGGCACCATACGTGTCCCACCCAGACCTCCCCCAGTTCCACTCCCAGATCGATGATTGCGCCACGGAGCTAGCGGCCCTCGGAACGATGGCCAAAAGCTACGACCTGCGTCTCTCTTTCCACCTACAGCTGAGTACTGTCCTCAACGCCCTCGACGAAGCCATCGCTCTTCAGACGGCTCAGTTGATCACCTCCCAGGCCAAGATCCTTGAAGGTATGAGCCTGGGAGATGAGGCAGTGGTGGTGACCCACGTGGGAGGGGTGTACGGGGACAAAGGCACCGCGCTTGACCGATTCGCGGCCCGCTACGACCTGCTTCCCGACGGGGCCCGCCAGCGACTGGCCCTGGAGAATGATGACAAACGCTTCTCAGTCGCTGACATCATGTGGGTTCACCGTCGCACGGGCGTGCCCCTGGTCTTCGACTACCTGCACTTCCAGAACCACAACCCAGAAGGTATGCTGCCGCTGGAAGCCCTGGAAGTCTGCCTGGGCAGCTGGCCACAGAACGTGAGACCCAAGATCCACTTCAGCTCACCTCGCACCGCCATGCGGGTCATCGAGCGCACGGGCTCGCAAGACGAGCGCACAGAGCCGATGATGCGCGCGCCCCGGCCGCACCAGCATGCGGACTTCATTGACCCCTTCGAGTTCATGGACTTCGTCAGGAAGGTCAAGACCATCGATCTACCAGAACTCGATTTCATGCTTGAGGCCAAAGCCAAAGACCTGGCTGTCCTGCAACTCCGGGAGCATCTGACTCGCTTCGCACCAGACGCGACGTATTGGGGGAGCAATGGCTGAAGCGCAGGAACCTGTTACCAGGCAGCGATGGCGTGTTCTGGTCGCCGTCGTGAATAGCTACCGCGACTTCGAAGTCGCGCGTGAGGAGGGCTGGTATCGCATCCCGCTGAGGAGAGCTCCCACGCGGGTCGGCGCTGATTATCTGGCTTTCTACCAGACGAGTGTCTTCGGAGAGGAACGGTGGGCGGTGAACTACTATGCGCCAGTCAGGCGTTACCACATCGTCTCCAGGCGGATTCTCCTCCCCGGCGAGCCAGATCATCCCAGGGCCGACGACCTGTATTACAGGATAGAGATCGGATCACTGCGCCGCCTCCCGCGTTCCATACCCAGCCGTCGCTTGCGAAGGATCACGTTCATTCCCACGACACTGGAACGCCTCTTCGGGGCGGAGGAGGTCAACGACCTGTGGTGTGGCACCCGGGACGAAGAGCAGCTATGGCGGGCTTTCAAGGAGCGCGGTCTCGCTGCCGAGCGACGCTATCCTCTCACGGAGGGGGACGAACAGCGCACAGCGGACTTCGCCTTGTTCTGCAAGAA
>JBAVWD010000145.1:0-4936 GCA_049697655.1 Anaerolineae bacterium
CGGCCTTCGGCACCGGTGCCGTGAAGGTCACCCCCGGGCACGACCCTGCGGATTACGAGATCGGGCAACGGCACGACCTGGAGATGATCAACATCATGAACCTCGATGCCACCTTGAACGACGAGGCGGGGCCCTACAGCGGTATGGACAGGTACGAAGCTCGCGAGAAGCTGGTGGAAGACCTGCGGGAGCAGGGACTGCTAGTGAAGATAGAGCCCCACCTCCACGCCCCCGGCCGGTGCCAGCGGTGCCAGACCATGGTGGAGCCACTGGTCTCGGAGCAGTGGTTCGTCAAGATCAAGCCCCTCGCCGAACCAGCTATAGAGGCGGTGCGCGATGGCCGCATAACCATCATTCCCGACCGCTTCACCAAGGTCTACTACAACTGGATGGAGAATATCCGCGATTGGTGCATCTCCCGGCAGTTGTGGTGGGGACACCGCATCCCGGTCTGGTACTGTCACGACTGCCTTGGGCAGACTGTAGCCACCCTGGACCCCACCGAGTGCGAACACTGCGGGGGCAAGAACATACGCCAGGATCCCGACGTGCTGGACACCTGGTTCTCTTCGGGGCTGTGGCCCTTCTCCACTCTGGGGTGGCCGGACGATACCGATGACCTGCGCTACTTCTATCCCACCTCGGTCATGGAGACGGGCTACGATATCCTCTTCTTCTGGGTGGCCCGCATGATCATGCTGGGAATGGAGCACATGGGAGACGTGCCCTTCCGCGAGATCTATCTTCACGGACTGATGCGGGACGAGGACGGGGTGAAGATGAGCAAGTCCAAGGGCAACGTGGCCAACCCCCTGGATGTGGTAGCCCAGTACGGGGCTGATGCCTTGCGCTTCACCATCATCACCGGCAGCAGCCCGGGCGAGGACATGAAGCTCTACGAGGAGAAGCTGGAGTCCTGCCGCAACTTCGCCAACAAGCTGTGGCAGATGGCGCGGTTCATCACCGCCAATCTCCCGGAGGGGTACGAACTGCCCTCCGGTGGACCAGAGGACTGGCCCCGACTGCGTCTGGAGGACCGCTGGATTCTGTCCCGGCACAACCGGGTGATCAGCGAAGTAACCCGTCTCCTGGACAGCTACCAGTTCGGTGAAGCTGGAAGGCAGATCTATGATTTCCTGTGGAGCGAATTCGCCGACTGGTTCATCGAGGCCAGCAAGGTGCGCCTCTACGGGGAGAACGAGGAGGATAAGGCCGCTGCCAGGCAGGTCCTGGTCTATGTGTTCGAGCGTACCTTGCGTCTCCTTCACCCCTTTATGCCCTTCGTTACGGAGGAAATGTGGCAGCACCTTCCGCACCAGGGAGAGAGCCTGATGATAGCGCCCTGGCCGGAGCCGGGGCGGGTGGATGAGGAGGCGGAGGCGGTGCAGGGGGAGATCTGGCAGCACATCCGCGATATTAGAAACAGGCGGGCAGAGGAGCGCTGGCCTGTGGAGGTCAAGCCGGCGTCGTATACGGCGGCCGGTGACCTCTATGATGCTCTGGACTCTGAGAAGGATGTCTTCGCCTGGCTGGCACGCGTGGAGCCCAGGAAGATCTCCTCCCAGAGGGAGCCAATCCCGGCAGGTAGCGCCGTGGTCACGGGACTACTCTCGACGACTTTAGTGGTAGAGGTAGACGTAGGGAAGGAGCGCGAGCGTCTGGGACAGGAGCTATCCAACTTGGAGGGGGAGATCGCGCGATCAGAGCAGTTGCTGGCCAACGAGGGATTCGTGACCAAGGCACCGGGAGAAGTGGTATGTCGGGAGCGCGATAAACAGGCCCGCTACCAGAAGGAGCGAGAGAAGCTGAAGGAAAAACTGACAGGCCTGGGCGAATAGCATGTTGCCCCTCGGACACATAGCGTACGCCTGGGGTGGCTTGAGGTTGCTTCAGCGAAGGGCAGGGCTCTTCAAGGACGCCGACTACCGGCTGGTGGCCCTGTCGGCCATGGCGCCCGACCTGGGCGACAAGGCACTGGCCCTGACAGGGCTTTCCAGGCATCGAACGGGACAGGTATGGGCCCACACCCTGTTCTTCTGTCACCTGCCTCTGCTGCTGGGGACGATCTTTTTGCGGCCGCGCTGGCTTCCCTATGTCCTGGCGTTCAACAGCCATCTGGTCACCGACAGGATGTGGCGCTTCCCCCACACCCTGCTGCACCCTCTCTTTGGGAGGCGCTTCGGAGACTGGCGCGATCTGAGCTCGGTCAGGCTGATGGTGGAGGCGTACAAGGAGGTGGTGCGGGAGGACCGCCTCACCGTGCCCCTGGAACTGGGTGGAGTGGCCATCCTGGCGTGGCTGTTCGTCGGGGAGCGTCTCTACCGCGGCGATCGCCTCCTGTCTTTCTTGCGCGGTGGCAAGCTCATCACATCGCAGGCTGAGGAGGAGCAGACGTGAGGGTCATAGCGGGGGAGGCCAAGGGGAGGAGGCTGAAGATGGTGCCCGGCTCCTCCACACGTCCCGTCGGAGAGCGGGTGAAAGAGGCCCTTTTCGGCATACTGGGAGACTCGGTGGTTGACGCCCGCTTTCTCGACCTGTTTGCGGGCACGGGAAGCGTGGGCATCGAGGCCCTGAGTCGGGGCGCCGGCTACGCGGTGTTCGTGGACCAGCGGAGACAGGCCGTGGTCACCATCAGGGAGAACCTGGCCCTTACGGGGCTGAAGGACCGGGCGCAGGTCGTGCGCGCCGACGTCTTCGCCTATCTGAGAAAGGAGGATCTGGAACCATTCGACCTCATCTACGTGGCTCCGCCGCAATACAAAGATCTGTGGGTCGAGACCTTGCTCTCCCTGGACGAATCGGCGCTGCTGAAGCACGATGGGCTGGTGGTGGCCCAGATCCACCCGAAGGAGTACGTGGAACTGGATCTGGAGACGCTGGTACTCTCCCAACGTCGCAAGTATGGGAGTACCGTGCTCTGCTTCTACGTCCAGGCATAGGGCGAGTATGGGGGAGCGACGGATCGCGGCTGCGGTAGGTGGCTCCGAATGGCCGGACGGCGCATGGTTACCTTTTCAGTCGTTATGGGGTATAATGACTGCAGGCCAGCAACATCTAAGTAGACAGGAGGTGGATCGAACATGGAAGACCTTAGAGGCATAGTATCGGACGCCCGGAGTTCGCTGGAGAAGCTGGTGGGCAAGATCCCCGGATATAGTGGCTACAAGGAGAAGGAGATGCGGCGGGAGGCGGACAGGCTCCTGCGTACGCATCTCTCCGAGCGCTTCCAGGAGCAGAGAGGGAAACTGTCCAGCCTCCAGAATTATCTGGCTAGCGAAGGGAAGCTGGAGGACCTGGGGCTGCTGGAGAGAGTGATGCTCCAGCTTCAGTTGCTCATAGACCGGCTGAAGGTGGCAGAGTATGGGTACGCCGGCCTCTTCGATGCCGTGAGGATCAAGGAGGAGCACCTGGACGCCCTCTACATGTATGACAACGCCCTCACTGTTTCGGTGGATCAGCTGGCTGAGGGAATGGACAAGCTGGCTATCGCGGCTATGGCCGGGGACGAGATTAGAAGCACGGCAAGCGATGCCTTGCTGCTTTTGCAGGAGTTGAACACGACCCTGGACCGCAGAAAGGACGCGATTCTGAGTGTTGGTCAATCGCAGTAGCGTACGACGGATAAGATGAGGAGGGACGGAAATGGCTAGAGTCTTCGACGTGATCGAGTATTTCGATGCCACCGGTAGAGAGATGGTGCATCGCATCCCGGAGCAGGGCTCTGGGGACTTCCGCATCGGCTCTCAGGTCATAGTAAGGGAGAGCCAGCAGGCTGTGTTCTTCCGCGATGGGAAGGCGCTGGATGTCTTTGGTCCGGGCCGCCACACCATCTCCACAGCCAATGTGCCCTTGCTGGTTGACCTGATCGGGAAGGCCTTCGGTGGGGAGACGCCCTTCAAAGCAGAAGTGTACTTCGTCAACATGAGGGAGTTCGTGGATCAGAAGTGGGGCACCCCCGAGCCGGTCGCCTTGCGGGATAGCGATCTGGGGATGGTCCGCGTACGCGCCTTCGGCACCTACTCCATGCAGGTCAAGGAGGCCCAACTCTTCGTGAACAAGATCGTGGGCACGCAGGGGCTGTACTTCACCAACGACATCGACAACTTCCTGCGCAGCATGATCATCTCCAACATGACCGACATCCTGGGAGGGATAAAGAAATCTCTCTTCGATCTGCCGAGCCTCTATGATGAGATCAGCGCTGGCACCAAGGCCAAGGCGCAGGACGAGTTCAACACGCTGGGCATAGATCTGAAGACCCTCTTCGTGAGCAACATCTCGCCCACGGAGGAGACCGCCAAGGCCATCGACGAGCGCGCGGCGATGGGAGCCATCGGCAACATGCAGGCCTATCTTCAGTTCAAGACGGCGCGTGCCGTTGAGCAGGCCGCCATGGCCTCGGGCGAAGGAGGCGGGGGTTTTGCCCAGTTGGGTGCCGGCATGGGGGCTGGCGTCGGTATGGGCGCCATGATGGCCGGCATGATGGGTCAGGCCATGCAGGGTGGCGCAGCAGCGGTGGGCGCTGCGGCGGCCACTGTTCCCTGCCCCAGCTGCGGGCAGGCCATGCCTGCCACCGCCAAGTTCTGCAACAACTGCGGGGCCAAGATAGGGCAGTCCATGATCTGTGCCAACTGCAAGGCAGACGTGCCAGCCGGGTCCAAGTTTTGCCCCAACTGCGGCAAAGAGGTGGAATAGGTCGGGCGTCGATCAGAAGGACCGACTCGACAGGGGCATTGTCCGGTTGATAACTCGGAAAAGGAGAGGTAGAGATGGCGGTATTGAAGGTCATCGAGCTCGTGGGAACCTCACCCCATAGCTGGGAGGAGGCCACCAAGTACGCCGTGGACAAGGCGGCGGAGACCCTGCGCGGTATCACCGGTGCTAACGTGGTGCGCCAGAACGTCGTGGTCAAGGACGGCAAGATCACCGAGTACCG
>JBAVWD010000146.1:0-9296 GCA_049697655.1 Anaerolineae bacterium
CGAGTTGCTGCCCCGCCAGCAACGGAACCTGGAGCAGGAACTGGACGTCAAGGTCCTGGATCGTACTGCTCTCATTCTGGACATCTTCGCCAGCCACGCCAGCACC
This sequence comes from Anaerolineae bacterium, assembly GCA_049697655.1. Classification (GTDB taxonomy): domain Bacteria; phylum Chloroflexota; class Anaerolineae; order UBA7937; family B3-Chlor; genus JAUVXJ01. The sequence continues at coordinate 107 of JBAVWD010000146.1, forward strand.
AAAGAGGGGAGCCTCCAGGTCGAACTGGCTCAGTACGAGTACAGGCTGCCGCGCCTCACGAGGATGTGGACGCACCTCTCCCGGCAGGCGGTGGGCGGAGTGGGCCTGCGAGGCCCTGGCGAGACGCAACTGGAGAGCGATAGGCGCGAGATTGGGCGGCGCATTGCCGACCTGAAAGGCCAGTTGGAGCAAGTCCGGGTCCATCGGCGGCAGTACCGCAGCCGCCGAAAGAAGGCGTCTATTCCCGTGGTGGCCATTGTGGGCTATACGAACGCCGGCAAGTCCACGTTGCTCAACGCCCTCGCTGGGGCCGACGTCTTGGTGGAGGACAAGCTCTTTGCCACACTGGATCCCACCACCAGGCGGGTGGCGCTGCCCGAGGGGAAGGCGGCGTTGTTCACGGATACTGTGGGCTTCATCCACAAGCTCCCCACGCAACTGGTCGCCGCCTTCCGGGCCACGTTGGAGGAGATCAACGAGGCAGAGTTGCTGCTACATATTGTTGACATAAGCCACCCCAACGCACAGGAGCAGAGCGCCACGGTGGAACAGGTGCTGAGAGAACTGGGCGCTCACGACAAGCCGATGATCACGGCCCTGAACAAGGTGGATTTGCTGGAGGAGGAGAGGCTACAGGGCAGCGAGAAGGGGAGTGAGCTGGTGTCTGCGGGTGCCATCGACCTCCAAGAGCGCATGACGGAGATGATGCGAGAGTACCCGAACTGTGTCGCTATCTCCGCTGCGCACCAGATGGGGCTGGAAGCTCTTCTGGAACGGGTGCAGGCCTTGCTGGAGGAGGAACTGGTGCGGGTGGTCGTGCTTCTCCCGTACAGCAGCGACGGGCTGCTGGGTCTTCTGCATCAGCGAGGGGTCGTGGAGCACGAGGAGTACAGCGAGTCCGGGGTACGCGTGGAGGGCAAGGTTCCCAATACGCTTGCCCTCCAGTTCGCACGGTATCTGGTCAAGTGAGTAGTGGCACGGGCGAACTTGACCGTCACTGCATAGTGCGAACATCCACAGGGAGAAGGTGTTGATGGAGCACCTTCGGATAGCTCGGAGCGAGCCTGGACATGTGAGAGGCTGGCCGGGCGCGAGAGGACGAAGGTCCAGGAGCGGATCACGGTGCCGAGCGGTGAGGCTGGCGGAGTCGTGCCAGTGTCGGGGTGATACCGCTCTGCGGCCGAAGGGACCCAAAGTCCGTCGGGCCTCTGCGCGGTGGCTGTGGGGCCGTGGGTCGCCTAGCGGACCCGGTGGCGGAGAGACCTGGACGGGCCCCCGGACGCAACGAGCCCGTTTTCGGTAGGGGAGTCTGGGCCGGGCTGCCGGTCCCTGCATTAGTCCAGCGCCGACAGAGAAACGCTCTTGATGGACCGAGGTGAAAGCGCTCCGGTGCTCCGCCTTTCTTGACCACATCCTGGTGCAGATGGTGGCCAGGTGATGCAGGAGGGGGACTACCTGGAGGCCGAGGCGCATATTCACACTATAGCAGTTATGTCAATCATAAGTCAATGGACGGCCACTTACTTTACATAAGCGTCAGATCGAGATTGGCGAGTCAGGCTTGTCTCGAACATCGTCGTCTGGCCGCTCAAAACGATCGAGTCGTCCGAACGGTTGGGAATGTAGGAGCCATGGGTCAATTGGGCCGATCGAAAAGACCGCAGTTGATGGCAACAGCCCTTCAGGTACTCGTGCTGTCTTGCCTCTCATTCACCGTGTGTTTGGCGGCCTATACCACTGGGTTCGCGGCTCAGTGGCTGGGGTATGGGCCTGGCGATATCCGTGAGGTGCCGGACGCGGTCCTGCACCCCACGGCGGAACAACCGCCGGAGTTCGAGGTGTTCTGGGAGGTCTGGGAGCACGTAGAGCGGGATTTCTACGGCGATCTGCCGACCGACCAGGAGGTGGCGTATGGGGCCATTCGTGGCATGCTGCAGGCCACAGGTGATCCTTACACCTACTTCATCGAGCCCAGCGACCATGCTATGGAAGAGGCTCAGCTGCAGGGTCGTCACGGAGGCATAGGCGCCGAGTACGTCATGTCCGATGGCTATCTCGTCGTGATTGCCGTGCTGGAGGATTCGCCAGCCGAACGGGCAGGACTCTTGACGGGAGATGTGATCGTCGCCGTCGACGGCACAGAGGTCCTGGGGCTCTCTCAGAACGAGGCCATCATGCTCATTCAGGGCAAGGACGTCGGGACCGAGGCGGTGCTCACCGTCGTTCGAGATGGCGAAGCCGCGCCGCTGACCATCACCGCCATGAGAGAAGAGGTGGAGGTGCCGACGGTCGTCTGGGAACTGAGAGAAGAGGACGTGGGCTATGTCCGCGTTTCTTTCTTCGGCAGCCGCACCAGCAGCGAGCTGGATCGCGCTCTCCGGGCCCTGAGGGCTGGCGGCGCGTCAACATTGGTCCTGGACCTGCGGGACAACCCGGGTGGGATTGTCACCGCAGCAGTGGACGTCGCGAGCCAGTTCGTAGACTCGGGCGTAATCTTCTACGAACGCGACAAGGACGGCCAGGACAAGGTCTTCAACGCCAGCCGGAGCGGCACCGCCATCGATCTGCCTCTGGCCGTGCTCGTGAACGGTGGTACCGCCAGTGCCGCTGAGATCGTGTGTGGAGCCATCCAGGACCATGAGAGAGGCCCGCTCATAGGAGAGCGCACCTATGGGAAGGGTTCCATGCAAAACATACGAGAGCTGAGCGACCACTCCAGTATCCACGTGACCATCGCCCACTGGCTCACACCCGACCGCCACGAAATCCAGGGAGCGGGCCTGGCACCTGACCTGGAGGTCGCCTCTTCCCAGGCGGCAGTGGACCATGTCGAGGATCTACAACTGGAGGCGGCCCTGCAATACTTGGCGGGTCGGACGGTCCAAAAGGGACGTCCCCCATTATGTCAAGCAACTCGCATGATTGGATTCCCATGCGCATTCTGATACGTGTGGCTGTCTTGCTTGCCTTTGTGCTCACATCGCTGTTGCTGACCTCATCGGCGTACCTCAGTGGGTACGGTACCGCCGTTCTCCTGCGCCCTGCCCCACCGCAGGCGGTGTCGCCCGGAATAGCGGACGAGTTCAGGGTGTTCTGGGAAGCCTGGCGCATCGTTCAGGAGGGATTCTACGGAGGCCCGATTGAGCCATCAGCCTTGACCTATGGTGCCATTCGCGGCGCCGTTGCGTCGCTGGGCGACCCGTTCACGTGGTTCGCCGATCCGCAGGAGGCCGAGCGGATCAAGGAAGCAGCCAGCGGACGCTACTCTGGAATCGGGGCTGTGGTCAATGAGAATGAAGCGGGACAGGTCATAATCGTCCGCCCGTTCCAGGGTGGTCCGGCAGATCTCGCGGGCCTGTTGCCTGGGGACCTCGTACTGGAAGTCGACGGCACGGACACGCGCGACCTCAGCCTGGAGCAGGCGGTGATTCTCATTCGAGGGCCCTCGGGCACCTCCGTCCGCCTGGTCATCCAGCGCGAGGGAGTGGAGCACCCCTTCGAAGCGGGAATAGTGCGAGCGCAGATCGAGATCCCTTCGGTTGAGTACGAAGTGCTGGACGAGGGGATCGCCTACCTCAAACTCAACGATTTCCGCAGCAGCGCTCCAGCTGAGGTGCACGCGGCGCTGGCCGCCCTTCTGGCGCAGGAGCCGTCATCTCTCATCCTGGACCTCAGGGATAACCCTGGCGGGTTGCTGTCCTCCTCCATCGAGATCGGGAGTGAATTCATTGCCGAGGGAGTGATCGCGCTGGAGAAAGGCAGCAACGGTTTTGAGGAGACTCTTGTATCCCGAGGCAATGGTCTGGCCACAGAGATACCACTGGTCGTTTTGGTCAACGGGGGCAGCGCCAGTGCGTCAGAGATCGTGGCTGGGGCAATCCGAGACCACGAGAGAGGGCTCCTGGTCGGAGAACCCACGCTCGGCAAGGGTGCGGTGCAGGATCCAGTGGACCTCAGTGACGGTTCTCACCTTCGCCTTACCACCGCACACTGGTTCACGCCCAACGGCCAACTCATCCAAGGGGAGGGCCTGGCACCGGACGTCGTGGTACCGCTGACCGAGGAAGACCTGGCCAACGATCGGGATCCTCAGTTGGACGAAGCCCTCGCCCATTTGCTCGGCAGGTGACCGGCATGCCAGAGAAGACCCTGGTAAGCAACCGGAGAGCTCGCCGGGAGTACTTCATCGAAGAGACGTACGAGGCGGGGCTCGTCTTGACGGGATCTGAGATCAAGTCCATACGTGCGGGGCGGGCCAATCTCCAGGACAGCTACGTGACCATCAGGGATGGCGAGCCCTGGCTGGTCAACACTCACGTTGCCCCTTACAAGCAGGCGACCCATGAGAACCACGAGCCTCAGAGGGATCGCAAACTCCTGCTCCATAGACACCAGATCGACCGGCTGTCAGGGAGGGTCCAGGCCAAAGGCTATACCATCATCCCTTTGCGCATCTATCTGAAGGACAATCGCGCCAAGGTCGAGATCGCCCTGGCCAGGGGCAAGAAGTTGTACGACAAGCGTGACGATCTGGCCAAGCGACAGGCGGAGCGGGACATCGAGCGGGCCATGCGCAGAACCAGGTAGGAATCATCTAGACCGCCCGGTTCTTGAGGCGATCTCTGGGAAGCCAACCGATGAAGCGCATCAGTTAGCGGGCGAGGAGCTCGCCGACTCAGTCTGGTCGGGATTTGCGTGGATTCTCAGGACGGACAGATGGGGCAGGTTACGGTACTTCTGACGGAAGTCAAGTCCGTAGCCGACGACGAAGGTCTCCGGGAGATCGAAACCGATGTAGTCAAGAGGGAGATCCACCACGCGATTGGCCGGCTTGTTGAAGAGTGTACACACCCGGAGGCTGGCAGGCCCTCTGTTTCGCAGCTGCGCCAGGATGTATTCCATGGTAAGACCGCTGTCGATGATATCCTCGACCAGAAGCACATGCTCGCCCACGATGCTCAAGTCCAAATCCTTCAACAATCGTACAGCAGCGGTATCCTCGAACTCGGGGTGGTATTTCTGGATGGACATGTAGTCGGTGGTCACCGGGATGGGTATGGCGCGGATCAAATCCGCCATGAAAGGGGCCACCCCTTTGAGAATCCCGATGAGACGGGGTTCGAGCCCGGTGTAGTCTCGTGAGATCTCGGCGCCGAGCTCGCCTACCCGCTGCTGGATCTGGGCGGCCGAGATGAGAATCTCTCCAACTTCGACCCCTGCCAACCATTCACGTTCTATCATGCCACGTCTTCTCCTGGTACGCCCCTTATGCGGGGTCGCTGCTTGCTCTTGGGTCAGGGCAGCGCCGTTACGTCAATCTGCCCCTGCAACTCCTCAGTCCCGACGAAGGACCTCCTCCTCCAATAAGTCAGCAACCGCCTCGGCATCGTCGAGGCCGAAGTGTGGCACGGGCAGGTCGAAGCTCTGATCAGTGACGATGGCGATCAAGTCTTGCGCGGGCGACACCAGGTCCTGGCTCCTCTCGCGTCGAGACACTTCGATTTTCTTCTTCCGTCCCTTCTTGTAGCCCTCAGTGATCACCAGATCCATATCCTGTAAGTATGTGCTCACCACGCCATCCAGGGTCATCTCCTCGTCCAGGCGCTTGATGAGGGCCAGTCTCTCTGGCGAGGAGAGGACCACCGTGGCGCTGCCCGCCCGAGCGTGCCGCCAGGAGTCCTTACCCGGGGTATCTATCTCACAGCCATGAGGGTCATGCTTGATTACGCCGATCTTGAAGCCACGGCTCTTCAGCACAGCGATCAGCTTCTCCAGGAAGACGGTCTTGCCCGAACCTGACTTGCCGACGACAGAAATCACCGGGGGCAGCGTCACAGTCGTATGCCTCCAGCATCGCTGTGGTCTGCGGCTCCGTGCGCAGATCGTTGGCTCCTTGCACCTCGATCAGCCAAGCTCACTCTTGCCTCCCTTCCTTAAGGGCTGAGAGTATCTTCGCGGGTGTGGCTGGAAGCGAAAACATGCGGACGCCTACCGCATCGAAGATGGCGTTGGTGATGGCAGGCGCAGTTGGAATAGAGGTTATCTCCCCTACCCCCTTTGCTCCGTAAGGGCCGTCTGCCGTGGGATGCTCGACCAGTATGGTCATCATCTCGGGCATCTCGCGGGTTGTTGGAATCCTGTACCTGGTGAGAGTCGTCTTCTGCGGAAGTCCCTCCCTCATAGTGAAGTCCTCCATGAGGGCAAAGCCGAGACCCATCACGATGCCGCCCTCCACCTGCCCTTCCGCGCCCAGTGGATTGACCGCGTTTCCGACGTCATGCGCGGCAATAACCCGCAAGACCTCGACTTGACCTGATGTTATGTCAACCTCTACCTCGACAGCTTGAGTGGCGTAGCCGTACGCAAAGTGGGCATCGCCAGTCTCTCCCAATGGAACCGTCTTGGGCGGAGTGTAGACCTCTGAGGCCACGAGCGAAAGGCCCTCGCTGCGCGCCAGCCTGACAGCCTCTGTTAATGGCATCTCCTTGCCGCTGCGGCCCGCCACTAAGCCGTTGGCGAAGACCAGATCATGCGGGGCCGTGTCCAATTCCTCACTTGCCGTCTGTGCGAGAGTGTCCCTCAGTCTTCGCGCTGCTAGGCGAGCCGCGTTGCCAGAGACGTAGCTCTGGCGGGAAGCGGTGGTTGCACCACCGTCTGGTGTGAGGTCGGTATCCCCGAGTACCAAGTCTGTTCTACCGTATTCCACGCCCAACTCTTCGGACACAATCTGAGCCAGAACGGTGACAAGTCCCTGCCCAACCTCCGCTGCGCCCGCCCTGACCTGCGCATGGCCGTCCGGAAACACCTCCACTTCGACACCCGCGCTATCTGAGGCTCCCCCTCCAAGACCGACATTCTTGTAGGCGCAAGCGATACCCCACCCCCTGCGGCGCCCGGGCGGCGGTGGAGGGGCCGCAGCCAAAGCATCTCTGGCGCCGGCAACCCGGTCCATGGTTTCCAGCAGCCCGACGCTTTCCCGCAGGTTCTGTCCGGTGACGGTTACGGCTCCGACGCGGAGGGCGTTGCTGCGGCGCAAATCGAGCGGCGACATGCCCAGTCTCCGAGCCAGGATGTCCATCTGGGTCTCTGCCGCGAAGTGGGCCTGAGGAGCACCGAAGCCGCGGAACGCGCCCGCCGGCGGGTTGTTAGTATACATGGCGTAGCAGTCCACCTTGGCATTGGGCACCTCATACGGTCCCAAGGAGTGCGTGGCTGCTCTGGTCATGACGTAGGGCCCGAGAGAGGCGTAGGCCCCACTGTCGCCCACGATGAAGGCTTCCGCTGCCGTGAGTCGACCATCTTTCGTGGCCCCGGTCTTCAGTCTGATCAGACATTCGTGTCGTTTGGGATGGGCGATCATCGACTCTTCTCGAGTGTAAACCAGCTTCACAGGACGTCCGGTGAGCTTGGCCAGCAGAGCCACGTGGATCTGCCCAGCGATGTCCTCCTTGCCTCCGAAGGCCCCGCCGACTTTGGTCTGGACCACCCTTACGCGGTCCTCTGATAGGGCGAGGGAGGCAGCGATCTGCGCTCGATCGGAGAACGGTATCTGGGAGCCCACGTAGACGACCACCCTGCCCTCGCCGTCGATGAGCCCGACGGCAGCCTCTGGCTCCATGAAGGCATGATCGCCGCGCGGCGTCCGGTACTCGTTCTCCACGATGATATCTGCTTCCGCAAAGCCCTTTTCCACGTCACCCTGGCCAAGCCGAATATGCTCGAGAACGTTGCTCCCTTCGTGAATCAAGGGTGCGCCATCGGCCAGGGCAGCCTCTGCGGAGGAGACCACGGGCAAAGGTTCATACTCGACCTGGATGAGGCTGATCGCCCTGGCAGCGATCTCCTCTGATTCGGCCGCTACCGCAGCCACTGCATCTCCCACATATCGCACTTTGTCGTACGCCAGTACGGGCCAATCCGTGCGGGCTAGGCCGTGGTTCTTTGCCCCTGGCACATCCGCCGCGGTGACCACCGCCACCACACCGGGCAGAGATCTGGCTTCAGACGGGTCGACTTGGAGGAGCCTGGCGTGGGGGTACTCGCTGCGCAGGACCTTGGCGTAAAGCATGCCGTGAAAGTAGAGGTCACCTGCGAAGATGGCTTCTCCCGTTACCTTTGCTCGCGCATCGGGTCGGGGTCGATCATGTCCCACCACACCTCGGGCAGATTCCTTCCTCGCCTCGCATGGCCGCCGTAAGCCAGCCGCTTGTTCCACCGCCTCCACGATCTTGGCGTATCCGGTGCACCGGCAGAGGTTCCCGCTCAACGCATCCACTATCTCCTCCGTTGAAGGCTGTGGCTTCGCGTCGAGCAAGGCCTTCGCAGCCATGATCATGCCGGGGGTACAGTAGCCGCACTGCACCGCACCCCTGTCCATGAACGCCTGCTGCAAGGGATGCAACCTGTCACCATCTGCCAGTCCCTCGATGGTCTGCACCCGCTTGCCTTCGGCCCGCGGTGCGGGATAGACGCATGACTTGACGGCTTCTCCATCGATGATCACGGTACATGTCCCGCAGGCGTTATGTCCGCAGCCCTTCTTCGTGCCGGTCAGGCGCAACTGATCTCTGAGGACATCGAGCAGCATGGTGCGGGGTGCTAGGTCGACTTCGCGTAACTCACCGTTGACCCACAGGCCTATGCGCCTACGTTGTGACATGACTGGACGCCTCCATAGCTCTCGTGCCCGTACCCACTCCCAGAGAGAAACGCTTGAGAGATGCCGCCGAGAGTCCTCCTGAAACACCTGAGAGATGCGTGTCAGCCCAGAACCCGCAGCCCTGATTCTGTAGGGATTCGTCGTTCATGGCCAAAGCGCAGTCACTCTCCCGTTGGAGCACTGAGGCGCTCAAGGCTCCATAGTTCTCTGGCTTTGTCGAGGTCGGCCTGGCTGTTGATGTTGAAGAAGGACAGGTGCTCAGGATCGAAGATGTCCATCTCGTCGTCATCAACGTATCGAACGCGCACCTGTGGAAAGAAAGAGACTATCCTCAGGTCGCCTGCCTGCAACTGTTTCTCGATGAAGGGCAGGCATTTGCGGGAATAGACGGCGTGTACCGCCTCCGTTAGCCTCCCCAGCCGTGGGATCACGACATCATACCGCGGTGCTAGGCCTTGCATGTACTGCAGAAGTGACAAGTTGAGGAAGGGCATATCGCAGGCCACTACGAGACTGCGGTCCCTGGTGGCG
>JBAVWD010000147.1:0-2277 GCA_049697655.1 Anaerolineae bacterium
CCGGGGGCGTTGGTGTTGGCTTGTACCCAGGTTTTTCGACAATCGAGACGATGAATCAGGTGACCGAGACCATCGAGCCCGATCCTGCCGCCCAGGCAGCGTATGAGAAGATCTATCCTATCTTCGAGGCCGCCTATCAGGCCTTGGTGCCCATCTACGACCTGATAGCCGAGGCCTGATGAGGTTCCGCACGGTCAGCGGATCGGCTGCGGTGGAGGACGTCCACCTTGCCGATGCGCACGGGCATGTGTGGATCGAGCCGCCCCAGGGAGCTCCAAGTGACGCGCAACTGTGTGACTATGGGGCCATAAGGGCTGAACTCGGAGACTTCCGCCGGGCCGGGGGCACGACCATTGTGGATTGTCAACCCGGCGGCTGCGGGCGCGACGCTAGAATGCTGGTTCGCCTGGCCAGAGCAACAGGCTTGCAGATCACCGCCACGACGGGATTTCATCTGCGGAAGTATTATGAAGCAACAGCCTGGCTGTGGTCGGCATCAGAAGAGCAAGCAACGGATTACTTCGTCAGAGAATTGACCAGCGGGATGCGCGAGACGGAAAGTTCAGTTCCTGCGACGACCATAAAGATGGGCTATGAGGGGCTTCTTGAGGGTCAGACTCTCGTCCTGATGGCAGCCGCGGCGGAAGCTGCACGCCAGACCGGGGCGCTAGTCCTATGCCACACAGAACGAGGCCAAAACGTGGAGACACTACCTTCGTTTTTCGGGCACCGGGGAGTGGCAGCGAACCGGCTTTACCTCTGTCACCTGGATAAGCGGCCCGATTTCGGCCTCCATCGCGAATTGGCCCAGGCAGGAGCTCTATTGGGCTACGACACGTTTGTGCGCCCCAAGTACGAGCCTGATCAGGCGGCTTGGCCGTTACTAAAGAAGATGGTCGCCGAGGAGTTGGCGGAGCGCATCGCTATCGGCCTGGACTTGGCCGACGCTTCTATGTGGCGTCACTACGACGGTCAGCCTGGCATGTTAGCGTTGCCTGAGCAGATCGTACCGCGCCTGCGCGCAGAAGGTATCGGCGAGCCTATCATCGCTCAACTGTGTGGGCAGAACATCGCCCGGTACTTGGTGCGGAAGACAGAGGAGCCATCGCAATGACCTCGGAGGCCAACGCTCTGCAAGCACGCGCAATTCCGACCATATACTTCATTGGCGTGACGACAACCCAGTCGTCCATTATGAAGGTGTTTCCCACATGGTCCGACATACTGGGCCTCGGTGCAGAGATCGCTGGGTATGACGCCCCCATCCATGCACCCGATGAGACCTATCAAGCCATTGTCCAGCACATCAAGGAAGACCCCTTATCCATGGGCGCGCTGGTGACCACGCACAAGATTGACTTATTGGATGCCACAAGGGATCTATTCGACTACCTGGATCCCTACGCCGAGCTTTGTGGCGAGATCTCTTGCATCTCCAAGCGCGAGGGCCGGCTGGAAGGTTACGCCAAAGATTCTATCACCTCCGGATTGGCCTGGGAGGCCTTTGTCAAGCCAGGTCACTGGGGACGGACCGGCGGGCAAGTGCTGTGTAACGGAGCGGGTGGTTCGGCTGTGGCCATCAGCGTGTACCTGGCAGGCTTGCCTGACCCCGCCGATCGCCCGCAGAGATTCATCTTGGTCCAGCGCAGTGCGCCACGCTTGGACAGGCTGCGCGCAATTCATGCCAAGCTAGGTACAGACATAGGCTTTGAATACATTCTCAACGAGGACCCGGTCAGGACTGATCAGATCATGGCAACACTGCCCCCTGGATCCATGGTGATCAACGCTACGGGCATGGGCAAGGACCGACCTGGTTCGCCCATGACCGATAGTGGCCTGTTCCCGGAGAACGGCCTCGTCTGGGAACTCAACTACCGGGGCGAGTTGGATTTCTTGCGTCAGGCTCAACGGCAAGCTAGGAGCCGCAACTTGACAGTGGAAGACGGCTGGGTGTACTTCTTGCACGGCTGGAGCCAGGTGATTGCCGAGGTATTCCACCTAGAGCTGACGCCGCAATTGTTCAATGAACTCGGCAAGGCAGCTTCGGTGATCCGCTGATGACGACCAGTAAAAGGCAAGGAGGCTCGATGCTGAAACTGATGGAGCCTTTCCAGATAGCGCTCGACATGCAAACCGGCATCCTGCAGCCGCCCGGGCAGATAGTCCGCAGGCATCTAAGCGATATGCGCCGCATGTACGCCGACCTGGAAGCGGTGAGCCGGATCCTCACGGAGGAAGGGGATCGCCTTATCTATGAGGTCTACTCTGTAGACC
>JBAVWD010000148.1:0-1858 GCA_049697655.1 Anaerolineae bacterium
TGGCCTTCGCAACGGCAACTAATCCATGTTGTCACTTCTCAGGGAGACTCCCCGCCACCCATCTCGCGCAGGGTGCGCGGTTGCGAGCGGCACTGTCCCAGCTCCGATCCTCCTCTGTCTCGCACACTAGGACGCAGGCGCGTTCCCGAGCAGTCTAAGCCTGGTTCCTAACCTCGGCACATAGGCATTTGCCCCAGCCATGGGCCTGTGACGCGGCCACGCCGGCGCAACGCTGACGCCCTGTCAGCTCCGACGAGACAGCCGGTTGAGCCCGCTTGCCATGCCTGCGGCAGCTATCTCAGCGACCAGGATGCATAGTCTCCACAGCAAAGCTGCCAGGCTCGCAACGGCGACGGGCATGTAGTTGCTCAGTAGGAGGGTCAAGACAGCTTCGCGGACGCCCAACCCCTGCGGGATCGGCAAAGCTAGGAAGCCCGCCACCCACGATAGTTCACAAATGCTAGCGGTCGCCCACGGACTTGGCGGCTCCGGCACCCTCAGGAAAAGCAGAAGCACCCAGAAAGCGAGGCCGTACAGGGCCCAGGAGGCCAAGTATGGCAACAAGAGCAGAACCATCTGCCGATACCGGAGAACGAGGGCTATCTCCTCCCTCCCAATCCGTCTCAGGATGGCATTGACCACCCTGAGGAAAACGACAGGCCTCAGGCCGAGCAGCAGCAGCACCGCGGCACCAGCCAGCGGCACTACAGAGATGCCCCCGAAAGCCATCACGAGAGCCCCGCCGCCGACCAGAAGGCCCGAGAGGAGTTCGAGATATGACTCCAGAACGAGGCTCAATGACGACTTCTCCGCCACGACACCGTGGCTTCGAGACAGCTGTATCCTCCCGGGAATGTACCAAAAGGTGCCGGGGAGATACCGCATCAAGATGGAATAGAACCACACCGTCGCGCCTGTCATCCAACCCAGGCTCCCACCCAACACGCTGAGAATCCGCTCCCAAGCCAAGGCGACAAGCGCCAAGTAGCTCATCAGGATGAGCAGTGACAGGCCAAGCAAGGCGGGTTCGCCTCCCCAAACGTACTGGGCCACCTCGTCCCAGAGCTGCACCACTTTGTAGGCGAGTAGCGTGAGCAACCCCAGCCCAATCAAGATAGGTATCCTGTTGCGAAGGGATTTCAAAGCACTCTCCATGAATCGCCTCTCGGGTGGCACGGGGATTGTAGGCACTTTGGACTCAAGTCACCAGTGTGGCGAAGGATGGTGGTGCAAAACCGTGGTAGAGACTGTGGTGTCTCGCGTGTCCTCCGGATAGGGGTTGCTCACGCACTCCGTCCTCAGGTACTATTCTCTCAGAACTCGCTGATATCTTCTCTTCGCGCCCCCCATGGAGCGAGCCTTGAGCAGGACCTGGCCGAAGCAACAAAATCAACCCCCTGGGAATACTGGAAGGCTGAATATTCTTCTACTATTGATCGCCATCCTCGCCGCCTTCGCCACCCACACCTACCTGCTGGACGCCAAGAGCATGTGGATAGAGGAGGGTTTGAGCGTCTATCGCGCCCAGCTCGATCTCTCACGCATCCTCTCCAACGTAATAGTGATCCAGGAGGTGGCAACCCACGATACTCACCCGCCCGTCTATTTCATCCTGCTGCACTTCCTGATCGGGCTGGCTGGCAGCAGCGAGTTCGTGGTCAGGTTCCTCTCCGTAGCCTGGGGTGTCTTGCTCGTGCCCCTGTTATACGCCTTCGGCACCAGGTTGCTGGGCCGAAGAGTCGGCCTCTGGGCGGCCGTGATAGCTGCACTATCCCCTGTCTACCTCTGGTACTCCCAGGAAGCCCGGAGCTACACGATGCTGGTCTTCTTGACGCTCTTCTCCAGCTACTCACTGCTC
>JBAVWD010000149.1:0-3170 GCA_049697655.1 Anaerolineae bacterium
GCCCATTCGCGTCCGTGGTCATGCCCACCAGCCGCCCGGGCATTTGCCGCAAATACTTCTCGCGGCAGGCAAAGAGCCCCAAACAGGGGCCTCCGTAGCTTGGGGGACTGCCCAGGCTCTGGCCCTCACCCACCACAATGTCGGCACCGAGATCGCCCGGGGGTTTGAAAAGCCCCAGGGCAACGGGATCGACGGAGACCACGAGAAGCGCGCCCACAGCGTGCGCCAAGTCGCTCAGAAGAGCGAGATCCTCAAGGCAACCAAGGAAGTTGGTGTTCTGAACCATGAGTGCCGCTACCCCATCATCGAGCAGTGCGTCGGCATGAGAAGCATCGACGCTCCCATCTTCGGAGCGTCGGACTTCCTCTATCTCGATGCCCATTCCCTGGGTGTAGGTTCTCAGCACACGCCTGTGGGTGGGATGAGAGCTCGCTGCTACCAGTAGCTTGTACCTGCGCGTTACGCGAGCGGCCATAAGACCAGCTTCGGCCAGCGCCGTGGCGCCATCATACATAGATGCGTTGGCCACGTCCATACCCGTCAACGCGCAGACCATCGTCTGAAACTCGTAGATCGAGGTGAGCGTGCCCTGGCTGACCTCTGGCTGGTAAGGCGTATAGGCGGTGTAGAACTCACCTCGTCTGACAATGTGATCCACAACCGAGGGGATGAAATGGTGGTAGGAACCTGCACCGAGGAAACACGGGTGATGGTCGAGGTCAGCATTCTTCTCAGCCAGGCCCCGAAGCAGCCGCTTCACCTCGATTTCGGACAGAGGTCCCGGCAGAGCAAGCCCCGGGTATCGCTTCTCGGCGGGGATGACGTCAAAAAGCTCCTCCACAGAGTCAACCCCCACAGCATCGAGCATCCGGGCCCGATCAGCGGCAGTATTGGGTATGTATGAGCTCATGATTCCTACTCTAGGGTCTCAAGGTGAGCGGCGTACTCCTCTGCCGTCAGCAGATCATCCATCTGCATTTCGTCTTCCGGCTGCAGTTTGACCATCCACCCACCTTCGTAAGGATCCTGGTTCACCAGCTCCGGCCTGTCCACGAGTTCCTCGTTGATAGCCACGACCTCCCCGCCGATGGGGGCAAACAGATCAGAGGCGGCTTTCACCGATTCTATGATACCGAACGACTGAGACTTCTCCACGGTGTCGCCCGACTGCGGCAGTTCCACGTAGACTATGTCGCCCAACTGCTCTTGGGCGTAGTCGGTGATGCCCACTACGGCAAGCCCTTCGTCCAGCTTCGCCCATTCATGGTCCTTGGTGTACTTGCGATCTGCCGGCTCCATACTCTACGGCCTCCCTTCCAGTGAATGAGTGCAGCCATTCTTCCCGTAGGGGTCCCTGTCCGAGGGACTATCCGTCCGTGCACTAGCAGCAACGATGCCCAAGATACTCTTTCCATCACATATCTCGCCAGCCGCCACCATCTCCAGCGCTCTCTCGAGTGGTACCTTGACGACCTCGATCAATTCATCGCTCTCCACGTTCTGGGATCCTGGACTCAAGCCGGTGGCCAGAAACAGCCAGATACGTTCGTTGGAGAATCCAGGCGACGAATAGAAGGCGTATAGAGGCTCCATCTGCTGCGCCGAATACCCTGTCTCTTCGTGCAGTTCTCTGAATGCGCAGGCACGCACATCTTCATCCGCCCCCAGGGTCCCAGCAGGGATCTCCAGAAGCTGCATGCCCAGTGCTGAACGGAACTGCCTCACCAGCAACACATCTCCATCATCGTGGAGCGCCACGACGCCTACTGCACCTCCGTGCTCGACGATCTCCCTGTCTGTGACGCGACCATCGAGCAGTCTCACCCGGTCAACACGCAGACTGACCACCCTGCCCTCGTACACGCGTCGAGTAGAGATCGTGACCTCGCTCAAACCACTCTCCTATAGCAGAGACGGCCACCGGACAAGGGGCCGACAGCCGTCCCGTGCTCGCCGAGACGTGCTAGAACACCACCTAAACCCCCCAAACGTGAGCAACCCACATGCCAGCGCATCAACCCGCGCCGCAACACGTACTAACGCGTGCTGACACAGACTCCCTTCTTCCTCCTGCCAGCTACGGTATGCGCAGCGTCTGCCCCACGTAGATGGTGTTCACGTTAGGAAGGTTGTTCTCCACGGCAATCGCCCACGCTGTGGTGCCAAATTGCACGGCAATGGACGACAGGGTGTCCCCTGATTGCACGACGTACGTCTGCCCCCCAGCCTCGCTTGTGCCGCCGCCCGGGATGGTCAGCCGTTGACCCACCCAGATGTAGTTCTGGTTGATTATCCCGTTGGCTCTGGCTATGGCATCGACCGTTGTGCCATACATGCTGGCGATCGACTGCAATGTCTCCCCTTGTCGCACGATGTGCACCCCTGGCTGCGGAACTGGTGCAGACGCGCCAGGTATGATCAACACGTCCCCCGCTCTGATGAGATCCGGATTGGCAAGGTTGTTCGCCGCCACAATGTCCTCGACGCTGACCCCATAGCGAGCGGCGATGATGTTGATGGTCTCCCCCCAGGCCACAACGTGCTCTACACCCTCAGGAGGAACAGAGGGGGATGTTCCCTCAGGAGTTGGCGTCGGTTCAGAGGGAACGGCTGTCGCCGTCTCTCCGGGCGACGGCACTTCAGTGGCAGATGCAGACGGCTGGGGAGAAGACACAGGAGATCTTACAGGCGTTGCGCCCGTCGGCGAGGCTGACGTGCCGGTCGGCTGCGTCGGGCGCGCTTCCTTGGTGGGCGTCGGAGCAGGTTTCGCTCTCTCACAGCCCGCGAGTCCAAGAGCCAACGCCAGTGAGACCAGCAACACGCCAGTCAACCACAGTTTCCATCTCATCGGGTGGCCTCCTTACGATAGCTTCGCATCGGCACGGCAGCCATCATACCACGACACTAAAGACGCGTCAAGAAGCAGTGGCGACACATTAATCGTCCGAATCGAAAACGATGAGCAATCCTCCGCATTAGGCGATGGGAATTCGTTACGACTGGATTCGCAGGAACCCCCCGCATCGAGCCCCCTCGCACTCCCCGACCAGTCCCGGCAAGAGGCCGGGCCCTCGCTCTTGAACCGCCGTGCCTGGCTCTCTCAGCCATCCTCAGCCGCTTCGGAAGTTCCCAACCTCTCGCTTGCCACGCCCGGCCGCTTGGCCATAAGG
>JBAVWD010000150.1:0-4154 GCA_049697655.1 Anaerolineae bacterium
CACCAGAGTGACGTGGCTAGGTAGAACGCCGCGTATCTGCCCAGCGTGGCCCATGCGCCACTCCCAGGTTGCCACTGTGTGCTCGCAGGGCCCAAGTCCATCAGATACGGCCAGAACCAGAGGTTCATTATTGCCCCAAAGAGCAAGCCTAGGGCTGCTCCCCACAGTGCCAGGAGCACGACCTCCGCTCGGCCGAAGCGGCGCAGTCGCGGCACCCACGCCGAGGCCATGCCCATCCAGCCGGCGGAGAACATCTGGTAGGGCAGCCAGGGCCCCATACCTCCCGTGATGATGGCAGAGACCAGCAGCGAAAGGGCACCGAGGAGGAAGCCGAAATCGGCTCCGAAGGCATAGCCGCAGAGGATGGGGAGAAAGAGCATGGCGGTGAATCCCGCTGGACCTGGGATCAGACGTAGAGCAGCATTGATAGCGA
The DNA here is from genome assembly GCA_049697655.1 of Anaerolineae bacterium. Taxonomy (GTDB): domain Bacteria; phylum Chloroflexota; class Anaerolineae; order UBA7937; family B3-Chlor; genus JAUVXJ01. The sequence continues at coordinate 434 of JBAVWD010000150.1, forward strand.
CCAGGATTCCAAGAACAGCCACGACTTTGGAGTCCATCTGGCGAGTCTCGAGGTTGGCGATGACGACCACCAGGCACAGCAGTAGCAGTATCAAGAAGGTCACGGGCGCGTCTGCAGAGTGGGCCATGAAGCCGTGAACGGACGGGCTGCGCTGCGGGAGGATGAACGGATAGAGAAAGGCGATCCCGCCCAACAGCGTGGCGAGAGCAAGAATCAGGGCGCTGAGACCGCGCCCAGCGAAAGACGACAACCACACCTTCACAGGTTCAATGCCGCCAGCACGTCGTCCACCGTAACAAAGCGCTCATCTCCGAACAACTTGCCTATCTGGGACGAGAATACCATCGAGTCGCTCATCACTCGCCGGGCTGGCCCGTCTACGACTACTTGTCCCTCGGCCAAAATCACCACCCTCTTGGCACACAGGGCCACCAGTTCGACGTCGTGCGTGGACATCACAATCGCTTTGCCTTCGTGTTGCTTCGTGGTCAAGAAACTGGCGAGAGCCCGCTTCTGATGGTAGTCGAGGCCTCTGGTTGGCTCGTCGAGCAGGATGATCTCGGGATCGGCGACGAGGACGGCGGCCATGGCGGCGCGCTGACGCTCACCGCCACTCAGGTCTCTGGGGTATGAATCAGCATGCTGGGATAGGTGGAGGCTGTCCAGCAAGTCGTGATACCCGCCTGTCTCGAGTCCGTGGCTGCGCCGCGTGAAATCGAGTTCTTCTCGCAGTGTGTCGGCGAAGAGTAGCGATCCAGGGTTCTGCGGCACGTAGCCCACCCTCCGCGCGATGTCCTCCACGCCCTTGCTCCTGGTATCTTCACCGAACAGCTCCACTTGGCCACGTTCCGGACGCAGCAAACCGACGATGTGCTTCAGCAAAGTGGTCTTGCCGGATCCGTTGCGACCCATCAAAGCAACGAACTCTCCTTTTGCCACTGACAGATCTACCCCTCTCAGGGCTTCCTGCCCATCGTAGGAGAACCATACGTTCTTCATCCGCATCATCACGCCATCGTCGCTTCGCACCGTGTCCGCGGGACCTAGGGGCCCGTGCTCCTCAGCACGGGGCAGGGACATGTCCCTGGCGAAGCGGCGCCCGTCCTTGATAGTGAGAGGCAGTGGGTTCCAGCCAAGGCTCTTGGCCAGCCTGACCAGGGGTGGCTCCAGATCGACCTGCGGCAGCACCTCTTGAGGTGACCCGATGACCGGACTCCCTTCGCCCCCGGGGAGGTACACCAGACGATCTGCGTACTGAACCACTCGCTCCAAACGGTGCTCCGAGAGGATCACAGTCAAGCCAAGGTCTGCGTTGAGCTTCTGGACCGTGGTGAGGACTTCCTCGGCTGCTTGGGGGTCCAGTTGCGAGGTTGGCTCGTCCAGTACAAGGACCTGCGGTTGGAGCGTCAGCACCGACCCGATAGCGACTCGCTGCTTCTCACCTCCAGACAGGGTGTTGATCTTCCGGTGACGGAGGTGGGCGATGTTGATCTGATCCAGAACTTCCTCAACACGCTTGCGCATCACAGACGGAGCGAGGTTGTGGTTCTCCATAGCGAAGGCTAGTTCATCTTCCACGGAGTCAACCACGAACTGACTCTCTGGATCCTGAAGCACAAAACCCACGACCTGGCTCATCCCGCGCGGCCCCAGGGCGACGGGATCGCGACCAGCCACGCGGACTGTGCCGCTGAGGGTGCCGCCGTAGAAGTGAGGCACCAGTCCATTCAGGCACCGCAGCAAGGTTGATTTGCCAGAGCCGGAGTTTCCTATGAGCAGAAGGAATTCACCTTCTTCTACGTTGAGGGAAAGATCCCGAAGCACCGGAATCTGGGTATCGGGGTATGCGTAAGTGACCTGGCGCAGCTCAATCACGTGCTGATTTCCTCAGTTGTGGGGCGGCGAGCACTGGTGCCACGGCGCTGAGCATGGCCAGCCCGATGAGAGGGTTGAAGTCGGGCACGGAGACCCTCGGGTAGGGGTAGAAGACCAGCGCCTCCACATGGAGAAGCCAGAAGCCAGCGACGACGAGGATCGAGGCGAGGCTGGCAGCAGTGACCAGTGTATCACGCGGTCGCCACAGCTCCCGTCGATACCTGCTGCGCTTTACACCTCGGCCCATGATTAGCACATTGGCGAGGAGTAACGCCATGCTGCTCATTCCGATGATCGCACTGACCCAACGAGCGCTGGGAAAGTAACCGAAGTAGAAGGCTGCCACTAGTAGACCAAATAGCGCGGCGGCGATGAGCACCCTATGCAGCGCTTGACGTCTTCCGGCCCCGGGGCGGGATCCACCACCAAAGCCACGAGCCTCCATGGACTCCGCCAGCTGAATGGCCCGCTCCAGTCCGGTAGTGAGAAGGGGGACGAAAAGGGGCAGCAGGTCTCTTATGCCACGGAAGCGGTGGCCGCGAATGGCCTGGGCCTCCCTGATGTCCTGGAGAGAGGACACCATCTGCGGCACGAAGGCGATGGCGATGGAGGCGATCATGCCCGTTTGGTACAGAAAGGCCGGTGTGAGGCGCAGCACCTTGTGGTGATCGACCAGCACATTGAAGGTCGCAAAGACGAGCAGTATGGCTACCAGGCTGAGAGCACTAGTCAGCCCGTAGACCAGGGCCTCCAGGGTGGTATCGCCACCGAGCTCCAGGAACGGCACGCGTCCGATGCGCAATGATAGACGGGGAAGGGTCAGCAGCACGGTATCGCCGTAGTGCACGGTGAGGGTGTTGAACACCACGCTAAACATACCGAGCACCAGGCCAGCCTTGAGGAACACACTCCAACTGGTCGCCATGGAAGACAGACGGCCCATGGTGTTGTAAGCGACCGCCACCGCCAGCAGCAGTAAGGTCAGGTACAAAGGGTTGCGAGAGATCATCGCCGGCAGCAAGGCGGCGGCAAGCCAGAGCATCCAGGTCAAGGTATGGTACATAGGCAACTGCTCGGTGTGTCCGTGCGCTAGAAATGAGTCCGCGCACGGAAGTAGATGACCATCAGGAATACCAACATGACAACGAAGGCGATGGCCCCAAAGCCAACGGTACCCGCGCCGACCCCCAGCAAAAGCAGGATCCTTTGCAGGCCGACGGACTCCTCCCGTGTCGTGGCGGGCGGTGGCGTTGCCGGCGGGTACTCTGGGTTCCCGGAGCCCTGCAATTGCGTAGTTGGCTCCTCGTCTGGCAGGGCTGTGGTCGGAGTAGGCGCCATGGCAATCAGGGTCGGCCTCGATGTGGGAGCTGCCGCAGCGGGCACCGTGGGCGTGGACGATGGAGCGGAAACATGGCGTTCTCGTGTCGGGGCTGAGGTCGCGATAGGAGGGGCGGAGGCTGGCCTGGAAGTAGCGGTGGGTGCGACGGTCGGTGATGTTGACCGCTGGGGCGTGGATGTCGGCTGCGTCACCCTGATCGTCACGTCGTAGTCGAACTCCCCGGCCGCGTTGAGCACCAGGAGTTCATACGTTTGGGTTTCGCGAGGACACACGTACCGGGCATCGTTGGGGCTTACCCCTTCCCCATCGAGGGCCACAACCTCTCCGTTATCCACCACCCAGCGAAGGGTGGAGCAACCCCCGGCAACGATGTCCTCCGGGTCGGCTGTGAACTCTACCACCGGGGGCGATGGTCTGGGGGTCTTAGTCGGAGTCGCGGTGGGCGGAGCACAGAGCTCTTCGAAGGTCATCAATGGCGGTTCGACCTCGGACGTCGCACCGACAGTA
>JBAVWD010000151.1:0-2928 GCA_049697655.1 Anaerolineae bacterium
CCGCTGATGTGACGGCCGCACGCACAGCGTGTCCACGTATCCGTCTCTGCGGCCCATCCACTTGATTCGCACATCGTTAATCAGACACAGGCAGAGGCCGACCACCTGGTCCCCGTCTGCAGCCACCAGACTGAGGTCGGCGCGCCACTGGGGCGCGTCCAGCCAGAGGAGCCATCCATCCTTTGTCAGAGGCACGTACTCCGGGTCGTCGGCGAAGGCCTGGTCGAGCGTATCCACCGCTGATTCATCGTCGGCACCTCTGGAGTAAGGCCGCAACTCTGTGCCCGGTGGGACCTGTGGGCGGGTGAGGTCTTCCAGCGGGTGGTAGACCATGTGCGGACGAGAACGCATCAAGCGCAGTCCGAAGTCCTCGTACAAGGCCATCCTCTCCCCCTGGTGCGCGCCGCAGTGCACGTAGAAGTAGACCAATTCGCTCGGGATCTCGGAGAGGCGTTCGCTGGCACGTTGCCATAGGTGCTCCAGCAGCAGCCGTTCGATGCTGGTACCGCGCGCCTCGGGGTGCACCGTGGGGAAGGACCAGATGAAGCTCTGCTGGGGGCCGATCTCTGCCTGAAGCTGGGCTGTGGCGAGGATCCGTCCGCCATCGTCACGAACCACGACGGTGTCGTCATACGGTGTTGGGCCCGAGAACAGCGCGTCGGGCGGTGGCTCTACGACGATCAGTCCGTCGTCCGTCACATCTGCCCTGGCCGTCGCGCTGCGCAGCTCGGCGATGGCTTCCTGGTCATGGTTGTCCAATCCTCGGACCATCACCCGTAGCATCTCCGACTGTTTCTGTGCACTCATGCCTGATGCTACGTTCTGCCGTTCTACACCCGGATCTGGAGGGCTGAGGGGACCATCTCGAAGGTCAGAGGAGTGTGGCCACATACCTCTCCTTCCACCTGGAGCAGGAGATCCTGTTCCGAACGCACCTCTACTCGCTTGGCGCGGTATGTGTCCACCTGGGGGTGGGTGATGTGGGTGCCGTCGTAGACCTTGGGAACCGTCATCAAGAACTCGATCTTGTCGATGTCTCCGATGACGATGACGTCGAAGAGCCCGTCATTTGGATCGGCCTCTGGAGCCACTTTCATGCCACCGCCGAAGTACTGGCAGTTGGCCACCACGACCGAGTTCGCCACCATATGTATAGGCTCCTGGTCATCGAGAATCAGGTCTATGGCCTTGTTGCGATAGGCCAACAAGGTGGTCACCAGGCTGGTCAAGTAGGGTATGGTGCCTCCCATGAAGTTGGGGGCGCGATTCGCTCTGTGGGCCACCTCCGCATCGAACCCCCCGCCGCCCACGTTGACGAAGTATCGCTGCCGCTGCTCTTCCTCTTGATAGAATGTCACCAGACCAAGGTCCACGGTCATGGTGCGCTCGCCGGCCAGTCGAGCGCAGGCCTCAGTGTAGTCCGAGGGTATGCCTATGGTGCGGGCCAGATCACTGCCTCGGCCCGTGATGATCACCCCCAGGGTTGCGCCAGCCCTGTTGGCGCCGGGCGCCATGAGGCCGTTGACGACCTCGTTGACGGTCCCATCGCCGCCGACCGCTACTACGGTTTCGTAGCCTTCTTGCACAGCCTCGCGTGCCAGGGTGGTAGCATGGTTGGGCGCTTCTGTGAAGCGATAGTCGAAGGTCAGGTCCAGAGAGCGCAGTTCCTTCTCAATGGCGGGCCACACGCTGCCGGTCTTTCCCCCGGCAGCCACACGGTTGACTACGAACAGACTCCCTTTGGCGCTCACTCGATGTTTCTCCTTGCTCTGTCGTGATAGTTGCAGAAGGGATCGCCGATCATGGAATCACGGCTAGCATCATCTCGTCGGTAGCCGACTGGCCCTCGTCATCGGTCACTCTGAGTTCGATAGTCCATTGGCCAAGGTTGTCTTCGCTCATGGCCAGGTCTGTCGTGTAGACCGCCACATCACCCTCTTGCAGCACGCGCCCCACCTCATCTTGGAGTCCCTCGGGGGCGGCCCTTATGCTCCAGTGATAATAGACGATCTTGCCACCGTCCAGATCGACGGACAAAGAGCCATCGAACGACACCGTTTCGCCCAGGTGTACGATGATGTCTGGGCCGGCGTCGGCCACGGGTGGCGCCTTGGTGGCCAGGGCGCAGCCCGTCAGCGTCGCTCCAAGAACGAACATCAAGGGGAGTATCGGGCGAATGTACCTTAGTCGCATTTGAGCCAGATTATAACCGGCTCCCGGCGGCGTAACAAGGTGCGACGGGTAGAGGGTCGCTCGAGAGTGACGCCAACCTCGATGCGTGCCGCAGGAGATCCTGCCTTGCGGGCGCGGAATTGGAAAGGTTATCATACCTGCTTGGGAGGGTGTGATGGCCAAGGGGTACGGAAGCCAAAGCATGGTGGACCCGCTGCGCCGGGTGCTGGTTAAGCGGCCGGAGGAGGCCTTCGCCGTGGAGGATCCTGTCCGGTGGCACTACACAGGGCAGCCGGACCTCGAGGTCGCTCAGCAAGAGCATGATGCCCTGGTCAACATCCTGCGCGAGGCCGGTGCCGAGGTCCTCTACCATGACGAGTTGCAGTCCGACCGGGCCGATGCCATCTTCGTCCACGACCCCGCCATCGTCAGCGATCACGGCGCGATCATCCTCAGGATGGGCAAGGACCTGCGCCGCGGAGAGGAAGCCGCCATCGCCCGACGAATTGAGGAGTTGGGCGTACCTATCCACCATGAACTCCACGACGAGGCCCGGGCCGAGGGCGGCGACCTGCTCTGGATCGACCATGACACACTGGCTGTGGGCCAGGGCCTCCGCACCAACGAGGAGGGGCTGCGGCAGTTGCGAGAGGCGCTCGAGCCACTGGGGGTCACTCTCATCCCCGTGCCCCTGCCCTACTACGGCGGCCCGGACGCCTGTCTACATCTGATGTCTTTGATCAGTCTGGTTGACTA